>CAZWHH010000391.1:0-2917 GCA_964633615.1 uncultured Bacteroidales bacterium
CACCGTATTGGAGGTTTGGAAAAAGATGAGTTACGGGGACATGTCTCTCACGACCCTCAAAACCATGAAAAGATGGTGCGCCTTAGAGAAGAAAAAGTGCAACGGGTTGAAAATGTGATTCCCGAACAGGCAGTTGAAGGAGAACAGGAGGGAGATATTTTGATTGTTGGTTGGGGCGGAACTTACGGTCATCTCAAGACTGCATACGATGAGTTGAAAAAAGAAGACATCAATGTGAGTTTAACTCACTTTAATTACATAAGACCTCTACCTAAGAATACTAAAGAAATATTAAGTAATTTTAAGCGAATATTGATTTGTGAATTAAACAGAGGACAGTTTGCAGATTATTTAAGAATGAATTTCCCTCATTTTGACTATTATAAATACAATAAAGTACAGGGTCAACCTTTTACAACGATTGAAATTAAAGAGCACATAAAAAATCTTTTGAAAAAATAAGTATTATGGCTGAAGATAAAGATAAACAAGAATATACTGCAAAAGACTTTAAAAGTGATCAGGAAGTCAGATGGTGCCCCGGCTGTGGTGATCATGCAATTATGAATGCTATCCAGAAGGCCTTACCCGAGTTGGGAATTCCAAAAGAGAATTTTGCTTTTATTTCCGGAATCGGATGTTCTTCCAGGTTTCCGTATTATATGAATACCTATGGGTTTCATGGAATTCACGGAAGAGCGGCGGCTATTGCATCCGGAACAAAGACTGCCAATCCTGAATTAAGTGTCTGGCAGATTACTGGGGATGGTGATTCTATGGCTATCGGGGGGAATCATTTTATTCATACAGTACGAAGAAATGTAGATCTCAATCTGATCATTTTTAACAATGAAATTTATGGTTTAACCAAAGGACAGTATTCTCCTACCTCGAAACTGGGCGCCAAAACCAAGACTTCTCCCTATGGTACCATTGAAAATCCATTTCACCCCGGTGAATTGGTTATTGGAGCTCAGGGAAAGTTTTTTGCACGTTCTGTTGATAACAATATTAAACTGAACCAGGAGATCTTTCTACAGGCTGAAAAACATAAAGGGACTTCTGTGGTTGAAATACTTCAGAATTGTGTTATATATAATGATAAAGCACATGCAGCTATCGCCGATAAAAAACATAAAGAAGACAGACAGTTGGTATTAAGGCATGGAGAGAAAATGATCTTTGGCAAAGAGAAGAACAAGGGGATCGTTCTGGAAGGACTGCATTTAAAAGTGGTTGAAATTGGTAAGGAGGGTTATACAGAGGATGATATTCTGGTTCACGATGCCGAAAAACTCAACCCGGGCATACACTTAATGCTTGCCAATATGAGATACCCGGAGTACCCGTTAGCTGTCGGAGTGATTCGCTCGGTGAAAGGGGATACTTATGAAAGAAATCTGGAAAATCAAGTGAAAAAGGTAAAAGAGAATTCAGAATATAAAAGTATGGATGATCTCTTAAAGAGCGGAAATACCTGGGAAGTAAAATAATGTTGAGCTAAATTGCTCATTTTGGCATATAAAGGCAACAGTGGGGTAGCCCCGTTCAGGTTACCCCTTTATTGTTCCTGCAAAATGATCATACCAGTATCCCCCGGGGTCCATATATTGGCCCATCAAATTAGCTGTCAGACATGAATGTATTGGTAAAATCCCTATAAAATCACCCACATCATATTTATCAAAGAAATATTCAGGTACTTTTAGTGTGCCATGTTCCTGAGAAAGTTTGGTCAGGATCCCGTTTTCTTCTGTTATCTTCCACCCACTATCGGTTAATTCTACAGTATACCCAAAAATTTGTTGGTTGTCTTTAATTAAGAATTCTTTTGAAAAATGAATGGCTCCTCCGTGGACTACCATTTCATTTCTTTCTTTGTATTTGGCTATTACAGGGCACGCAAGACAAATGGCTATATCGCTTAAGGAACACGAACCAAGTTCTGCTTGCTGTACATCATAAAAAACAAAATTTCCCGGCCTCATTTCGTCAATGGTTCTAAAATCTTCAGCAATACTACAGGATGGAGTGTCCCCTGTTGAGAGGATAAAATCAGGGGGAAGATTACCGAGTGAATATTTAAGCTTATTGAGATTTGTGTTCTCTTCCTGATGTATCTTCAGAATCTCTTCCTTGCTGCTGGTCTTGTAAGTGTGTCCCGCATGTGAAATAAAACCTTTTAGTTCCATCTTTTTTGACTCCTGAATTTGATCGATCATTTTCTGAATGAATGATTCTTGGTTATAACTCACACCACTTCTCTTATATCCTGTGTCAATTTCAATGAATACGCCCACCCGGTTACTTAAATTGTGATTCAGAAAATGAATGCTTTCCTCATTCAGTAAAGTTAAATGAATCTGATTCTCTTCGGCCAGGCGGTTGATCTGAGTGATTTCATTCGGATTCAAAGGAAAGGCGATCGTGATATCATTCCATCCATCCTTAGCAAAAAATTCAGCCATTTCAACAGATGATACCGCTATTTTATGAATGTTGTAATTTTTGAACCATTTTCCAATGGCCAGGGATTGATGCGTTTTGAAATGGGGCCTTAATTCTGAATTGGAATCCTTTGCCTTTTGAATCATTCTTTGAATGTTTCTGTGGCTTATTGCAGGTTGTATCAATAAAGTAGGTTTGGTAATCGACTTCATTTTTTTAGGTTAAAATTACGAATGATTTAGAAATTGTTTTGATTTTATTTAAAAATTTTACTTTACCAAATTTTGAAGATTTTATTTTACTAGCCCCGTTTTAGGGCGGGGTTTAGGTTAAACCTGATACCCATCCGATTTCTATAAATTTTGTATTTTAATTTACAAAATTTATAGAAATCATAGTCGGGATAGGCATTTGAAGAGGCTGTCTAATAACAAAAAAATGGCAGCCTTTTTTTGTTTTCGTAAGTCTA
>CAZWHH010000392.1:0-2913 GCA_964633615.1 uncultured Bacteroidales bacterium
TGGACGAAGACAATAAACCTAAAGATATAATCAATACCAAATCGGAAAATGCAGGCCTCACAATGATAGGCTTCCTGAATGAACAGCTAAAACATCAGGGAAAAGATCTGTTTGCCGGGTATGATAACCTGGGAGATGTACTATTTGTCAATGCAAAGCAGGAAAAAAATATTTAAATAATTCCTTTTCAAACATTATGGACTGTTTATCGTTCTAAATAAGAACCAAGGATTAAAAAAAGTGAAAAGAAACAGTACAATATTTTTCGCACTGCTGGGTATGGTATTAATCCAGCTACCGGCTTCAGGTCAGAATATTTCATCCCTTGAAAAAATTCGGGAATATTACGAAAACAAAAGTTATGCAAAAGTATATGAAATCCTGAACCAAGAAGATCAGGAAGGTCAGGAAGAAATAATTTTCAAGGCTCTGGCATTTTATCAATTGCCCCGTAGGCATGAAGCCAATAAAACAAAAGGAGACCGATATTTAAAAACGCTGAAAATTTTACGCGCTTCAAAAAAAGCAGAACGCCGTGACCAGGCAGTAAAAAGATATCTTCAAAAGGAAATCCATCAATTGCAGGAAGAAATTATTGAAACTGCAGGGAATTTATACAGCAAAGGACGTAAAAATAAGAGCCAGGAATATTTTGATGCCCTCCATATCACCTTTGACAATTCAAGCAGCCTTTGGAAAAATCATTATGGGTTTGATGACTCCTACTTTTTAGAAGTCCTGGAATCCAGATCAAGAATGAATAAAGAACACAAAAAGTATTACAAACAGGAAATCAATAAATTACTGGACAAATACTACCACAGCAACTCAAAGTTTAAAGAGTGGAACAATCCCAAATACCGGCTGGCAAATACAGCAAAGAATGAAAACTATCTCACAGAGGACGAAAAAATGGTATATTATTTTTTGAACCTCGTGAGAATGAACCCTGAATTGTTCTTCGAAACTTTTATAAAAACCCGTTTGCACATAAAGTATCATGGAGAAATAAAGATCAGCATCCCCCAGTATGATACACTTGCTCTACGAAACAACTACAACAGAAAACTAACCCGGCAGGAATTTTACAACTTGCCGGTACACAATATTTATAAAAACGAATTATCTCAAAAAACAGAAAAAAAGTACATCAGCAAAAAAGCCTATAAAACCTCGGAAACCACTACGCGCTATCAATATAAAATCAATTACTCGGGCCTTTACAATTATCTGGCTGCGAACAAACCAGAATTACTCATCCTGAAGAACCTGTCCAAATTTCGTTATAACGACCAGGGCGAGCCCATATTAATTTTTAGGCTGAATAATTATACATTCTCATTCTACAACCGAACCTACCAGGAAGAGACCCAAAACAGCTTTTACTATCAGAGTTTATTTGAGAAATTAAAGAAGATGGATCCGTTGAATATTATTTACCCTGATTATGAATTATTTAAGCTTGCGGAATGCTGGGCTTTAGAAGCAGGTAAGAAAGGACTGAAGGGACACGACAGGGTAAATTGTGATTACGGGTATAATGCAGAATCTTGTGATTATGGAAATAAAAATGGTTTCGATGTAATACTCAGCCTCCTGGTAGATAAGTCTGTTCCCGATCTGGGACACAGAAAAATACTCCTTGGCAATTATAGTACAATGGGGGCTGCCATAAGACCGCACAAATTAAATTTCAACTACAATGCCGTGCTCGATTTTGGCTTATAGTCATCAAAGAGACACAGAATCAAGCAATTCAGCGCCCACCATTTTCCAGAATTGATAATGAAACGTCAAGCTGTTCGCTTGTTTAAGTAAATCATACGCGGAAACAGGTTTCTCATCCTCCGGTGTAAGATAATACCTCATGCTTTCATCAAATAAATAAGGAGGTTCCGGATGAAACTGTATCCCCAAAACATTAGGAAACACAGTATGCTGAATTGCTTCTACAATTTTACCATCCATTGAAGTAGCTGCTATCGCAAAATTTTCACCCATTGTCTTGATACCCTGATGGTGGTTGCTGTATACCAAGGGCAAAGATTTGTATGCCAAAGGAAAATCATTTGTGAGCTTGACTTGGTGAAAATTCCCGTGAAAATAATTCACTTCAGGATGCAAAGCATTGTTATAATTCCGATGTAGGCTGTTGGCGTCCATCTTAATCAATTTCTCCACATAATTCATTTGGTACACTTCAGATGGGATATCCTGATAAAGTGTTCCACCGGCTGCAACATTCATGGTTTGCATACCCAAACAAATTCCAAGAATGATATAATCAGGGCGTTCTTTTAGAAGGGGCTTAAAAGTTTCATTTTGCTTTCCCCCAATAAGATGAAAAAGAAACGAAGCTTCCTGATAATGCCTGTAAGGATCATAAATTCTTGTATGAAGCTTTGTCTTTTTTCCATAAACAGCCGGAGGGATATCCGGTCCACCAAAGAAAATAATTCCTTCGGAAAGGTTGAATATCAGGGAAAAATTTTTGCTGAGGGCATTCTTCTCATACAAAGCATCCACAGCGATATCTCCTTGAAGTTTATGCAGGTAAAACGGAGCAGCAAGGCGGGCAGTATCTATGAATGTTTTTGCTGTTTCATAGTCATAGCGCTCTCCTGAATGAAAAACTCCTACAAAGCTAAAATCATCAAGGTTCAGGATATCCTTCCGGAGCAAATTATTCATGGTGCGAATATTCGAAACCGTTGGATGCATTAGTACAAGATGCGATTTCTCCTCCTGATAATTTTGACTGTTAAAATAATCCTGGGCCTGCAGTCCGGCCGGAAACAAAAGTATCACTATAAGACTCAGATTCACAATGCTTTTCATAATTCAAGGAATATATTATTTTTTTACTCTTTAAAATGATTTTAAATTTTAACTTTGCATTAAAGATATATTTGA
>CAZWHH010000393.1:0-2884 GCA_964633615.1 uncultured Bacteroidales bacterium
CAATAAAACCCTGCCAATAAATCATTGTACAGTTTATGTATGTGGTGGATAAAAAACAGTTTTTTAGTCTCTCTTCATTAACCACTATCATGCGCTCAGATTTTATTTCTTAAAAAGCCCGAAAAGATTTTCAATGGTTCCGATTTCAATATAGGAAGCGCCGTAACTTCTCCCAAAATTCCCGGCAATAACTACCATTAGGTCATCTTTATTAAAATGATGATCCTGCTGTAAATGATTCATGGCATCAATTAAAAATTCATGGGAAGTTTTCTGGGGTTCCATATAATCTGTTATTACACCATATAGAAGCTGTAATTCTCTCATTGTACGCTTCGTATAACATTGAGCATAAATAGGTTTGCTTCCCCTGTAGGCTGCAATACTTCTAATTGTACGACCTGAAGTGGTATCTGCAATAATCGCTTTGGCATCCAGATTTATCGAAGCCCGGACTGCAGATTTACATAAAAAGTCAGAAATCTTATTGCTTATGACCACAATAGGAATATCGTTCATCCCTTCCCTGGCACTCTCAACTTCATAAGCCACTTTGGCCATAGTTTTTACAGCCTCAACCGGATATTTCCCTGATGCTGTTTCCCCGCTTAACATAACAGCATCCGCGTTGCTGTATATTGCACTGGCTACATCATTTACTTCGGCCCGTGTAGGCCTGGGGTTATGAATCATGGAATGAAGCATTTGTGTCGCTACGATTACGGGTTTCCGACGATCAATGCATTTATTAATCAATAATCTCTGTATTCCCGGAATTTTTTCATAAGGAATCTCAATGGCCAGATCACCACGGGCTACCATTATACCATATGCGTGATCCAGTATCTCTTCAATATTATCTACCCCTTGCTGATTTTCAATTTTTGCAATAATCTTGATATCTGTTCCCTGTTCATCCAACAAACTTTGAATGGCTTTTACATCCTCTGCATTTCTGACAAAACTATGAGCAATGAAATCAATATCCTGTTCCCCTGCAAATTTTATATACTCTTTGTCTTTCTTGCTCACCGAGGGTAAATTAATTCTAACATTAGGCACATTGACACTTTTCCGTGGCTTAACCATCCCCGAATTGTTTACCTGACAAACAAGGTGATGTTTATTTTTTTTTAATACAGTCAGTTCTACTTCGCCATCATCTATCAAAATTTTACTTTGCACCGGTACATCCCGTGCAAAATCGATGTAATTAACAAAAATAGTATGGGCTGAAGACTCTCCTTCCGGATTGCCTTCAATATTTATTTTATCGCCTTTCTCCAGTTGAACGGGCTGAGGCGAATTTACAGTCCTTACTTCTGGTCCTTTCGTATCAAGAAGCAAAGCAATATTTTCAGAAACTTTCCTGGTGTTTTCAACCACCTGAAGTGTTTGTTCCGGGGTTTGATGGGCTGTATTCAACCGTACCACATTCATCCCCTGATCGTATAACTGTTGTATAAAATCAACATCTGCTTTGCGATCTGATATAGTAGCAACAATTTTTGTTTTTGGCATAATGAAGTGACTTGTAATTATTTTTTTGAATAATAGAAACGAAGGCTTTCTATTGCCAGGCGATATCCATCCAGTCCAAAACCTATGACAGATCCAATGCATACGGGTGCTAACAATGAGGTGTGTCTGAATTCCTCCCTTGAATAAACATTTGAAATATGAACCTCAACAACCGGTATCTCCAGAGAAGATATAGCATCTCTCAGCGAAACAGAAGTATGAGTGTACCCTCCGGCATTTAAAACAATCCCTTTATGTGACTTCCGAACAGTATGCATATAATCAATCAATTCACCCTCTACATTTGATTGAAAATAATCAATTGTAAAAGATTCAAAGTGTCTTTTAAGTATTTCCAGGTATTTTTCAAAATGAATGTCTCCATAGATTGATTTTTCTCTTTCTCCCAATAAATTTAAATTTGGACCGTTAATGATTTGAATTTTCATACTATCTTCTTTAATTTGTAACAAAATTACAATTTAACAAAAATTCATTTAATTACCTGTTAAATTAATGCTATGAAATGGGAAATTTCTATAAAAAATTTTATAGATTTTCTGAGATTGGAGAGGTCTCTCTCAGCAAACTCAATAAATGCCTATTATAACGACATCAATAAATTAAAAGAATTTTTGGATCTTAAAAAGCTGAGTTTAACTCCCCAACAAATCAATACAGAACATCTAAGAAATTTTATATACTGGCTCAATGAATTAGGACTTTGTTCTACCAGTCAATCAAGAGTAATATCCGGTATTAAATCATTTTTTAAATATCTTTTACTGGAAAATCAAATAGAAAAAGATCCTTCAGCCCTTTTGGAAGCTCCAAGAATTGGGAGGAAATTACCGGAAGTCCTTGCAATTAATGAAATAGATCAATTAATTTATGCCATTGATTTGAGTCTGCCGGAGGGACAACGAAACAAAGCTATAATAGAAACACTGTACAGCTGTGGATTAAGAGTTTCTGAACTTATAAATTTAAGAATTTCAAACCTTTACTTCGAACAAGGTTTTGTGCGTATAATTGGGAAAGGAAATAAAGAACGATTGGTACCTATAAGCCAAAAAGCCATAAAAGAAATAAACTATTATTTGGAGGAACGCGGAAAACTAAATATTGCAGAAGGATATAGAGATATTCTTTTTTTGAACAGAAGAGGTAAACAACTTACCCGCGTAATGATCTTTACAATTATAAAAAGACTGGCAGCCAAAGCAAATATCCCAAAAAATATCAGTCCGCATACATTAAGACATTCATTCGCGTCTCACTTGATTGATGGTGGCGCTGACCTTAGAGCTATACAGGAGATGCTTGGACATGAATCTATTATGACAACTGAAATATATACTCA
>CAZWHH010000394.1:0-2863 GCA_964633615.1 uncultured Bacteroidales bacterium
TTTATGGTTGTGAAGAAGACCTGACAAACGATACAAATTTCCTTACAGAAGAGGAGAAAGCAGTCATCATGGAGGATGCTGCCTCTGACAATGTAATTGAAGCTACGAATTATGAGGTGGATTACTATTCCAACTCTAAAGAAACCATCGATGGCATCAACGACAGCGAAAAAGGCACACAATGGCTAAGATGGCGCTATGTTAATGGTATAGGACCTGCAGTTACAGTAGACCCTATCGGACCATCCTATCCAAAAACCATTACCATTGATTACGGGGATGGCATCGAACTGGTGAATGGACGTGTCATCAGCGGGCAAATCGTTATTGAAGTATCGGACAGACCTCTGACAGATGGAGCTACGCGTGAAGTAACATACGAAAACTTTTATGTGGATTCAGTGCATGTGGAGGGTGGAGCCACACGCACATTTGAAGGTACAGACAGCACAGAGCGTGTTTTCTCTAATGTGAGCAACCTTACCATAACCTTCCCGGATGGTACAGTCCTCGAGCGCAGTGCCGAAAAAACACGCACGCTGGTCAGCGGTTTTGAAACCCTCTTCTATCATGCAGACGATGTGGTATTAATTGAAGGTATGGTGAATTATGAAACCTCAAACGGCAACACATTCTCAAAAACAATAGAATATCCAATTATGAAAACAGGGGCTTGCCGGTTTATCGTAGAAGGAACTGTTTCCTTTGTTCTCAACGGAGAGGAATTTGCCCTGCTCGACTATGGCGATGGAACATGCGATGATGTTGCAACCATCACAAAAGACGGTGAAACCATACAAATTTCAATAGGCCGGAGAATTAGAAGATTCTGGCGCTGATAAAAGATTTATTGCATAACTTTCTCTATAGGTTCTTTCAAATAAATCAAAAAAGCCTGAAAAGATCATAGAAGATCGCAAAGAACAACAAACCAACAGGTAGTTCTTTGCGGTCTTCGGATCTTTCCTGATCTGCTGTTTCTGTATGAACAAAATGTGGGAAGCTGCTGAGGATTCAGAATCAAAAAAATCTTAAACAGAATGCAGTGATGAAGAATTAAAAAAATATTTGACTGCATTGGAAGATTGTGTAAATTTAACCCATCAATAAATCCGGCGTTTTGTGAACCAGCGAACATTTAAAAATTTGTTTGACCAGTATTTTGAGCGGGTGCGAAATTATATCTTCTACCGCTGCGGGGATCCTGAACTGGCTACTGACATAACGCAGGAAACATTTATGAGAATCTGGGATAAAAAGCTAACCCCGGACAAAGGAAAAGAAAAAGCCCTGCTGTTTAAAATCGCAGGAGATATATTTATAAGCGATTACCGAAAAAAACAATCAGCACTGAAATTTGCAGGAATTGCCAAACAGGAAAACAACAATCCGTCTGCCGATGATGAAATCAATTACAACGAGCTCAAAGCAAAATATGAAAAATCGCTCTCTGCTATGAATGAAAAGCAAAGGATTGTATTCCTGATGAGCCGAAACGACGGACTGACATACAAGGATATAGCTGAAAATCTGGAAATAAGCGTCAAAGCAGTTGAAAAAAGAATGCATGAAGCACTGAAATACCTGAAAGATCAATTAAAAAATGAGTAAACATTATCCACATAACGACGAGCACAGCCGTTTTTTCAAAAAAACGCAAATCCCCTATTCCAGGAGCAAAGAGGATGTGTGGAATGATATGATGGCTAAAATGAACAATAAGCAAAAACCAGCACCAAAGAAACGAACGCTTGTTTTCTACTGGGCTGCTGCAGCAGTTGTGGCTCTGCTCATAGGTGTTACCTCCTTTATGCGCTTGTATTCAACAACCCTCCATGCACCATCGGGCCAGCATATTTCAAAGACATTGCCCGACGGAAGCAAAGCACATTTAAATGCCGGAACAGAGCTTGATTACCATCCTTACTGGTGGCGATTTTCTCGTATACTGAGACTTGAGGGTGAAGCTTATTTTGAAGTCGAAAAAGGAAACCGTTTTACTGTCAAGTCAGCCAACGGAACAACACAGGTCCTCGGTACCCGGTTCAACATCTACACCCGTAACAATAAATACCGCGTGCACTGCCTCAGCGGAAAGGTTCAGGTAGAAACGAATGCAGGAGGAACAAAAATACTCAGATCAAATCAGGCAGTGAATGTATCGGACAAGGGAGAAATGCAGTACCAAACAAATATTAAGGCAGAGCATGCCATTGCATGGACTAAAAATCAGTTTGTCTATACGGCTGCACCCCTCAAAGAAGTGCTGAAAGAGATGGAACGCCAGTTTGACATTACCATTGCAACAGACCCGGAGATTGAAGGAGAATATACCGGGAATTTTCAGCGCGGAAGTTCACCGGAAACCATCCTGCAAATGATTGCCCGTCCTTTTGGACTTGAAGTGCAACAAATACATCAAACAAAATACAGAATCACAAAATACAAAGATTGAAAAGAAAAAATATCGTACTTTTTTGCCTGCTGATGACTGTGCAGGTTTCAATATTTGCCCAGGAAATCAGCCTTTCAGTTAAAAACAAACCCCTGAGTGAAGTCCTGGTTCAACTCAGGGATCGTTATGATATGTCTTTTTCTTTCAATGATGCTGAACTGAGAAAATACTTCGTTTCTGCTGATAAACAATTTCAGAATACCGAAGAAGCTCTGGAGTTCCTCCTGAAAGAGCTACCCCTGACTTACGAAAAAACCGGCAAGGTCTATGTAATATATACCAAAAGAAAAAAACCTCCTGACAAAACTGTGATGAATCTTTTAAGTGGACGCATTGTGGAACAGGGGACAATGGAGCCTCTTCCATACACAAATATCGCGATCAATGGTACAGGAACTATTTCCAGCA
>CAZWHH010000395.1:0-2851 GCA_964633615.1 uncultured Bacteroidales bacterium
TAGAAAACCAACTGGATTTTCCTTTTGAATGGGGATTTGGCAGCAGCTCCACACTTATAAACAATCTTGCGCAATGGTTAAATATAGATTCATTTAAACTGAATAAAAAAATTACAGGAGGATCGGGCTATGATATAGCCTGTGCAAAAGAAAACAATCCAATCTTGTACCAATTAAAAGAAAACAATCCTCATTACCACAAAGTATCTTTTGACCCCCCTTTTAAAAATCAACTATACTTTATCTACACTGGTAAAAAGCAGAGTTCTATGGATGCAGTTAAGGCTTTCATGAAAAAAGCCAAACCAGATCAAAGCGTCTTTAAAAAGCTTTCAGAAATTAACCATCATATTATTGAGGCACCTGATCTTCAAAGTTTTAATAAAGCGATTCAGGAACATGAAATGCTTATATCTGAACAGCTTGATCATGCACCTATTCTTAAAGAACAATTTCCTGACTTTCAAGGAGGGATGAAATCACTTGGAGCCTGGGGCGGTGATTTTGTGCTTATTACATGGAATGGTTTAGAAAAAGAATTATGGAATAAATTGAACAAATATCAACTTTCAACATTATTTAAATGGAACGAAATTATTCTGAATGATGAAAAGCATGCACGAGAAATACCTAAATGATGCCCTGAGCATTGATAAAAAAGAAATATCCAATATTCCAAAGATAGTTGGCTGGGAATCTCCCTCCAATATTGCGCTTGTTAAATACTGGGGTAAAAAACAGGCACAAACACCCATTAATCCGTCGCTTAGCATGACACTTAGCCATGCATACACGAAGACTATTATTCATTACAGAAGAGCTTCGGGAAATTCAGGAACCATCCATTTTAAATTTAACGGGCAGGTTGAAAATCCATTTAATGAAAGGGTCAACAACTATCTCAACCAGCTTACCTTGTATTATCCCTTTCTGAATGACATGGATCTGTATATTGAATCCGGCAATAATTTTCCGCATTCAGCAGGCATTGCCGCCTCTGCTTCCGGCATGAGTGCTCTCGCACTGACTATCTCTTCAATTGAACAGCAATTAAGAAAAAAACCGCTGCCCAAAGAGGATTTTTATCAAAAAACATCCTTCATGGCCCGACTGGGTTCCGGCAGCGCCTCCCGTTCCCTCTACGGTGATTACGTAGCCTGGGGTAAAAACAAAAATGGCTCTGATGAATTTGCCACGCCTCTAAAAGAAAACATTCATGAAATGTTTGAGCAGATGCATGATTCTATTTTCATTATTCGCTCAGAGGCGAAGGCCGTGTCAAGCACCAAAGGACACAAGAGAATGAATGATCATCCCTACAGGGAAGCACGAATACAACAGGCAAACAAAAACTTTGAAGACATGAAACAGATCCTTGAAAACGGTGATTTTAAACGTTTTGCAGAAATAACAGAAGAAGAAGCTTTGAGTTTGCATGGTTTGATGCTATCTTCCAAAAAAGGATACTTGCTGCTGAATGATACTACATTGGCAATAATAAACAAAATCAGGGAATACAGAGAAAGAGAGAAACAACCGGTTGCGTTTACCCTGGATGCCGGGCCAAATATACACATTCTTTATCCTTCATCTGCCAAAGGGTATATAAGACAATTTATCGATAAAGAATTGAAACCCATTTATCCTGATAATCGAATAATTCACGATTTTATCGGCAACGGCCCTAAAAAGCTTCATTAAAACATAAAATTATGAAAGCCAAATCAAACATATACTACGCCAAGCTGATGCTCTTTGGAGAGTACTCCATCATTCATAATTCGATGGCGCTTACCATACCATATAACCACTTTAATGGAGAATTAAGCTTCATGTTGAGAGATAATTATACGGATTTTGACTTTGCCAGACAATCCAATTTGCAGCTGTATGAATTATTAGGATACATACGTAAATTAAGCAAACAAAACAAACTCCTCAGTAAATTCAACGTGGATGCTTTTGCCAGCGATCTCTCCAAAGGGATGTTTTTTGAATCCGGTATTCCACAGGGATATGGTGTAGGGAGTTCAGGAGCCCTTATTGCTGCGCTCTATGACAAATATGTAGCTAACGAAATGGTGCATGAGATAGAATCACATCCTGAAAAATGGGATGGGTTGAAAAAGGAACTGGCACAGTTGGAGTCTTTTTATCATGGTACCAGTTCGGGTATCGATCCGCTGAACTCTATACTTAATAAACCCTTGCTTTTTAAAGAGAATGGACAAATTCAGCCGGTAAATATTCACCTGGCAACCAAAAACCCAGATTTTACCATATTTCTAGTGGACACTGGAAAAATTGGAAAGACCAGTCCACTGGTAAATATTTACATGGAGAAAACTCAAAAATACAACGAAAATGGTATACAGGTCGATAAGTTGAATGAAATTACGAATCATTCCATTCAATCGATCATTAGTGGCAGCAATGGTAATTTCTTTGATAACCTGAAGCAATTGTCTGCTTATCAGTTTCATCATTTCAAGCCTATGATCCCGGAAGGTTTTGAAAAAATATGGAATGTGGGACTGGAAAATGATACCTTCAACCTAAAACTTTGCGGTTCAGGAGGCGGTGGTTTTCTCCTGGGATTTACCACACAATTTTTCGAAGTCAGAAAATATTTCAAAAAAAGAGATGTGGAAGTAATCCCGGTCTATGTCAAACAAATGAGTGCAAATGAGTGAATGCCGGTTAAAATAAAAGAAGTCCTCTAAACTTCCACATCCCACATTAAAGCAAATAAATTAATCAGTAAAACACAACTGAATATCCAATCAAAAACAATAGGATACCAAGAGAGATTATTTGTAAAACGATAAAAACACTTTTAAAATAGGTTTCC
>CAZWHH010000396.1:0-2838 GCA_964633615.1 uncultured Bacteroidales bacterium
ATTAATATATAGTTTTTTATAAATTATTTTTAAAAGTTAACGCATCACTAGTAATAGATAATAATAAAAAAGGAACAATAAAAGAATGAAACGCTCATCTACAGCACGTAGACAAAAGGAAATGAATAGAACGCAGATGACACAAATTCAACGGATAAGCGCGGATTTATTTATTAAAATTAATAATCAGCTTAAGATACGTTTTGTAAGTCATTAAAAATAAGCACAATAAATAATATTTATTCAAATGAGGTAACCAATTATAAAAAAACGGTATCCAAATGAAATAATAATGTGATTATGGCAAAAATATCACCCGTACGAATAAGGAAATACAGGAAATTATTGAAAAAGTTAGGTTGGTCGTACGATCGAATTAAAGGGGATCATGAAATATGGATTAATGACCACAATGATGATGAAATAGTTTTTATTACCAATGATAAAGAGGTTCCTCCTTTTATCATCCGTAGCAATAATAAAACTCTTGGTATTTCTGATAATGAATTTTTAAAACTTTTGAGGGAAAAGTAAGACTAAATTTAAGCAACTATTTCTCTTTCATAAGTTTCTCTCGGTTGGGCATTTAATATTTCACGGGGCACTTTTACTTCTGCCGGGGGCATAGGTTTTTTTCTTTTACTTGTTGTCCAACCTAATTTCCTTAGTCTTTTTTCTAAGGTTCCTGTTTCTTCAGCTCTTTCAAGAAATATCTGTAGCCTTTCTTCAAATCGTAATTTAGCTTGCTCAAATGAATTTGCATGTGTGGCTATTTGTAAATCAGGTGAAAATGCAATATAATAATCACCTTCTTTAAAAATCTGAACTTGGAGTTTTATTTTTATATGTTTACCCATGATTGTATGACTCCTTCGATTTAGTTTATTATAATTATAAACAATAGCTCAAATATAATGTTTTTATAAATATACAAAAAAATATTTATCAAATTATTATTGATTACCTATATTAGTTTTACGTTTCTTAATTGATGATAGTTTCAATACAATATGTTAAAAATATTTATTTTAATAAATTTTAAGCAGTATTTTAAAACTTAGATTTTAAGCTAACCTTTATTCTTCTAAAATTGATGTAAGTATTTGCAACTAGATTAAAATAGGAGGTAACCTTTTTGCAAGCATCATTTTTCCTGCCTCAGGAGGACTGATCATAATGCTAAAATAGCTAAGCAGGATTCTTTATCTTTGTCATAGAATCAAAAATTTTTAGGTATGACAATACATAACCAAAGATTTAATCAATTATCAAAAGATGAACTGCATAAAGGTTTTTATTTATGTGGGGAGAGTGCACATAATCATTGTGATACTGCTGAGGTAATAGTAAAAGAAAAGAAACTTTACAGTATTGCGACATCACATTTAGTCCTATCTGTAGAGGAGGCTACAAAAGCCCTTATTATTGTTGAAAAAATTAAAGGTAGAAGTATTGATAAAATAAATATTAATAAAATCTTTTCTAAACATTTGCCAAAACATGAGCAAGTAAAAAAGATCTTTCCAAACGCAAAGAATTTGTTTATAGGATTTTATAAAGATTTTATTATAAAGAATAAGAAACAAAATTTCAAATCTAAAGAGATCACAGAAATTGCAAATTTTATAGAAAAATTAAATAAAGAAAAATTTGATATACTTTGGGATAAAGCAAATAAGAGAAAAAATTCTGGATTTTATGTAGACTATAAAAAGAATGATTGGATTGCGCCTAAAGACTCGATTGATAAAGAAATATATGATAAACATTATAAGATTGCCAGGGCATATCTATTTGTTGTAGATACACATAATCTCATATTACCTGAATTATAAAAACACTTACAACATTATAATGCCTTGTCCACAGAATCTTTCTCTATTATCCCTGAATTTTCCAGAAAAACTTTAAACCTTAAATTTATTTCAAAAGGCTTAACCCCCGCTGGCCCGAATTTGTAGCTTGTGCCTGAATTGGAAACATTTTTCCACACAATCTATGTATTGTAAGCTATTCTGATATTCTCCATCACTTCAAACAGTTTCTCAATCTTTTTTTCTTCCAGAATCCATCCGTTCAGGGTATAAATGCCAAAAAGTGACCGGTCTTTCAGCCGGGGAACAAAACTGGCATTAACTGTATTGAGCCCGATAGAGAGACTTTCATCCAGGTTAAAAGCTTCCAGTATGTTTTCCTGTACTTTTCTGCTTTTTGCGATTTTTTGGGCTGATAGTGAGTCATTTCCTCTTATGGTCGTTTGGGCATCAAAATTTTCAAATCCTGATTTGAGGTATTTCTTTTTCTTGAATATATTCAGCTTATCCAGAATATCTTTTTTCCTGATTTTTATAATGGAATCCCCGGGAAGGTCCACCGGAATAAAAACGCCGCTGTAAAGAACGCTTTCTCCAATATTTGAAGGCGCCCCGGAATCACCATAACAGATAAAAAAACTGGTTTGATCGGGATTATTGGGTATGTATAAGGATCTTTGATGGTACCTTACAGGATGCATGATCGTGTAATCATGATTTTTTGTTGAAAATTCAACATTTCTGCCCGTTCGTTTGGCAAATTCTTTTAAAATATCGATTGAAGTTTTTTCCTGTTCCATTTTAGAAGTGTTTTTTTATCTATAAATTTCCGGAGCTATTTTTAGTTTGTCTCTTCTTGAAAAAATTTGCCATGAATAGGTTTTAAAAGGTTAAAAATGCATCTATTCGTCGGAAATTTTATCCCTGTCATTTTTTTTTCTATGTTTCCATCTGCCATCTCCTTTCAATGCTTTTGTGATGATCCATTCCAATTGGCCGTTGGTGCTGCGGAATTCATCTGCTG
>CAZWHH010000397.1:0-2825 GCA_964633615.1 uncultured Bacteroidales bacterium
CTCCTAACATCACTTTGTATTTATAATCAGCTTTTCCGAAATCAAGTTTCAGATAACCCATTAAAGCGTTCCCATCAACTTTTTCATCGACCTTAACTGTTGTTCCGATATAATCTGTTTCCAGTCTGGGTTGAATTTTTTTATAACTCCCGGCTACACCAAATACGTTATTATCGTTGACATATTCCAGTCTTGCATTCAATTCAGGAAGCACAGCGTTCTTTAAATATTCCGCAGAACTTCCGTTCGGACCCGGGCTGGCGTAATCTCCCTGATAAACAAGAGCTGAAACAAACTGAAAATTGCCCATACGATAGTTGAATCTCACCTGGGGACTTCTGTTGAATACCTGATAAGGAGCACCTGTATTCAAGGCAGCTACAGTAGGAAAAACTTCTGTAACAAAAAGCGGATGCCAGAAACGACCTATAAGCAGACTGGCTTTTTCCCAGTCGAATTGAAAATAAGCATGCCGGAAACGAAACCCGTCTGTTCCGGCATTAGAAGTAAAGTCCACTTCTACATAAGCTTTGGTATTGGCACCCAATAAATCCGGCCCGGTGATTGTAGATCTTAAACGGGTGGCAATCCCAAACATATTGGCACGATCCTGGGCATTAATATCTTTTCCATTTTCATCCAATTTTTCAGGAAGTGGATACAAAGTAAACAGACCTTCGCAAGCTTCCACATTCTGCCTGGTATCATACAAATAATCACCTCTTACAAAACCTGAGAAGTCAATATTAATAGGGCTGTCATCATTTTGTGCAAACAATAAGTGAGGAAAAATAAACAACAAAAAAATAATCTTTTTCATAATCAACATTTAGATAGGTTTTTATTGATCTACTAAATTATTAAAATATCCTTTCCCTCACTCTTCTTTTCATTAAAAAAAGAAATAGGTAGAAAACAGCATCCTTAAATTTGCGACTTCATTTCCGTCAATCGGTTTGGCTTTCTCATCAAAACCATTTCCAAAAGTAGCAGCTGTATATTCACTTTCAACTGCGAACCGGAGTTTTCCCGAGTTAAAAACAACCCTGGGAGAAATCCTGTAAATTGAGGCAATATTATTGCCAAATCCGTAAATATAACCCGGATCTCCCACATACTTTTCACCTGCACCCCGGTTAACCAGATAACCGGCAAACAAACCCACCTGGAATTTTTCTCCGTTTGTGTGTATATCTGACCAAACGGACAAATTTCGAATAGGTGTATAGGTTCTTTCATCGGTTACCGGATCGATACTCTTCACAGCAAACCCTGAAATTTGTAACACATCTGTTGTATTTTCCCCTGATACCGCTTCAAATTTTATAGTAACCGGATCCAGTTTAATTTTTGCATAAGCAAGAGCTGATAATCCGCTTACTCCTTCTCTGCTTTTAAGTCCCATATTGGTTTCAAGTCTGGGAACAATATTTTTATAAGCAATTCCTGCGCCCGCATTTATTTTTGATTGAGCATAATGCAACTGCAAATGCATGTCAGGAATACCTGAATTTCTTAAGTATTCAGCAGAAGGGGTCGGTGCCCTGCTTGTATAATCTCTCTGGGCTAAGGCAGCAACAACAAGTTTTATATTTCCAAAACTCTGTGTCAATCTCACCTGAGGATTTCTGGCAAACGGCTGAATCGGACTACCTGTATTGAATGAGACCGTTCCGGGGAAACATGAAGTAACAAACATTGGATTCCAGTACTGCCCTAAAAGTAATTGGGTATTCTCCCAGTCCAGCTTAACAAAAGCATGTCTTAACCGAAAAAGATTTATATTATCGTTCGCTTGCGCAAAAAAATCACCTTCTATTTTACCGGAAGTCTGGGCTCCAAAAGCTTCCGGCCCGGTAATTGTCCCGGACAATCTACTTTGCACAGCCAGCATATTGAAAGATGAGGTTGCGTTAATATCCTGATCCATTACATCCAAATCCTGATCTTTGGGCCACAAAAGAAAGTGACCTTCGCGGGCAGATACTGTCTGGCGGGTATCATAAAACACATCATTTTTCACAAAGCCGGAAAAACTAATTCCAAAATCTTTTTTATCTTCATCATCCTGAGCAAATAAAGAGGATGTGATCAAGAAAGATATAATTATTGTATTTAATAAAAAAATCTTTACTTCTTTCATAAGCATTATTTTAAGGTTTAATAAGATTCAAAATCACTATCTTTATTTGTATTGCCGGAATCTTTCATATTAATATCCACCCCGCCTGTCTTATTATGGCTCTTCAGATTATTTTCCTGGCCTGAATTCTTCTTTTCCCCTGGAGCAGCTTTCTGATTATATTCCTTTTTTTTGGAATCAGTTGCTTTCTTTTTTTGTATTTTCTGCGATTTCCCTTCATCTCCTGTACTAAAGAAAGAAATGGTATCATCGAGTTGATCGGCCTGGCTGGCCAGTTCTTCAGCACTGGTTGCCAGTTCTTCAGATGAGGCAGCATTTTGCTGGGTGACATCATTCAATTGTTGTATGGCATTGTTTACCTGGTTTGCTCCGGAATTTTGTTCCTGAGAAGCAGCGTTGATTTCACGAATTAGATTTGCTACGTTTTCAATTTCAGGTACCAGATTATCAATTAATTCATCAGATTCTTTGGTAACCTCAACACTCGAATTGGCAAGTTCTACGATCTCATCAGCAGCCGTTTTGCTTCTTTCGGCCAATTTTCTTACTTCTGCTGCAACCACAGCAAAACCTTTTCCATACTCACCCGCCCTGGCAGCTTCCACTGCGGCATTAAGAGCAAGAATATTTGTTTGAAAAGCAATATCATTAATAATTGTGATCTTATCAGCTATTTCCTGAA
>CAZWHH010000398.1:0-2820 GCA_964633615.1 uncultured Bacteroidales bacterium
TTTGATAAGTTGACTGGCTTCATTCCGGAAAACCGGCTGACTGTTTTCTTCGAAATGGATCTTGTTCCGTTCATCCAGTTTTTTTGCTGGTGATAATAGGGTAACCATAGTTTTTATATTAATACATTCAATAATAAAAAATGTTTATGAGGTTTTTTGAAAACCCTATCATAATAAACAAGCTATAAATATAATTATTTCTTTGACCATTAAACTGGTGTAGTAAGAACCAATTGACAGGAGTTATTTTGAATAAGGCGACTCAATTTATAAATTAACAATGATATCTTCCAGTTTTCTTTTCGGCACATGGTGTATTTTTTTATCATCCCGCCAGTATTTGATGTCGTCGTTTTTTATTGTTTCAATCATGACGGTTTCCTTGGGTTTTCCGAGAGCGATCACCTGCAAAATTTCAAGGGCCGGATCAATATTAAGATCCTCCCGGAGTTTTTCTTTATCTACCGAGGCAATAATACACCCTCCAAAGCCTTTTTCAACAGCCCCGAGTAGAATGCTCTGGGCTGCGATTCCGTGGTCGCAGTAATAATTCTTCGCGATATTCTGATCTCCTAACATGATGATATAAGCCGATGGTCTTTCTCCCTGTGCTGGTCCGTCCCAGTCTTTCAGGTATCCAGCCCATTTCAGGGTGCTAAAAATTTTTTTACATGTGGATTTATCATTTGCGATATAATACTTCAGGGGCTGTGCATTTCTTGCGGAAGGAGAGAGCCGTGCCAGGTTAATAAAGTATTTTAAGTTTTCTTTTGATACATGAAAATCCTGGTAGAATCTTCGGTAGCTTCTATTTTGTCTTACAAGTTGTTCGATCAGCATTGTTTTTCTTTGTTTTAGTGTGACAGTAATTTTAACTCAACTAATTTAATGGGTTTAATTGAGATTTCCAATAAAAAAAGCCGGACTCTCGCAAGTCCGGCTGAGGTTACCGTGAAAAGTCAGATTATTCCTTGTAGCGTTTGGTAACCTCGTCCCAATTGACAATATTCCAGAAAGCCTCTACGTAATCGGGTCTTTTATTTTGATACTTCAAATAATAAGCATGCTCCCAAACATCAATGCCCATGAGTATTTTTTTTGCTTTTATGCAATTACCTATATCCATTATCGGGTTGTCCTGATTGGGAGTTGATGTAACTGCTAATTTCCCGTCCTCTGCTATTTGAAGCCATGCCCAGCCTGATCCAAACTGTCCGGTTGCAGCTTTTTTGAAATCTTCTTTGAAATTTTTAAAAGAACCAAAATCCCTGTCAATAGCTTCTTTTAGTTCTCCTGTGGGTTCTCCTCCTCCATTGGGCGACATGATCTCCCAATAGATTTTGTGGTTATAATAACCTCCGCCATGGTTTCTCACAGCCACTGGATATTTGGAAACATTTTTCATCAATTCTTCTATGGTTTTGTTTTCCAGTTCTGTGCCTTCAATGGCAGCATTTAATTTGTTTGTATAGCCTGCATGATGCTTGTCGTGGTGTAGTTCCATCGTTTGCTTGTCGATGTACGGTTCTAATGCATCATAGTTATAGGGTAGATCTGGTAATTTGAAAGACATAATTTTTGTTTTTTAATTTAACATTGTTTTTAATTAATCTAAATAAATTTTATTAAGTAAACAAGGAAAAAGGGAAATTGTTTGCAAAAAACTATTTCATTAGTTTAGCGGCCAAAAATGTAAAGCATGAACCGGAGAATACTCAATCTTGCAGTGCCTAATATAATCAGTAATGTTACTGTACCATTATTGAGCATGGTTGATATTTCCCTGGTGGGACATCTGGATGTGAATTCAAAACTGCATATCGGGGCGATTTCTCTGGGAACCATGATTTTTAATTTTGTTTACTGGGGTTTTAGTTTTTTAAGAATGGGAACCAGTGGTTTTGCTGCGCAAGCTTATGGCAGAAAAGATTTGAAAGAGAGTATGCTTGTACTTTCCCGGGCTGTATCAGTTGCTGCCGGAGGGGCATTTCTTTTAATTATTTTGCAATATCCCATTGCCAAAGCGGCTTTTTCTTTGCTTGAAGGGAGTGAAGAAGTGGAGTCTCTTGCCCGCCAGTACTATTTTATACGGATATGGGCAGCACCTGCCACGATAGGGTTGTATGCCCTGACCGGCTGGTTTATTGGAATGCAAAATGCCCGTATCCCAATGGCAATTGCGATTTTCGTCAACATACTGAACGTTGGATTTAATTTTTTATTTATTCATGGTTTTGGAATGAAATCAGATGGAGTGGCACTGGGAACAGTAATAGCACAATATTTGGGGGTTACACTTGCCATTATCATTTTTTTAAGAAAGTACAAAGGGTTACTTAAATATTGGAGCTATAGGGCCATGATTGAGTTGAAAGCTTTGAAATTATTTTTCTCAGTCAATAAAGATATTTTTCTCCGTACGGTTTGCCTGATTTTTGTAATGTCTTTCTTTACCGCGCAGTCGGCTAATATTGGCGATACAGTATTAGCGGTTAATTCGGTTCTGCTTCAGTTTTTTATGTTTTTTTCTTTTGTTCAGGACGGATTTGCTTATGCCGCGGAGGCTTTAACCGGCAGATATATTGGGGAAGGCAGCCGGCCTAAACTAAAAAAAGTGATTCGGTTTTTGTTTTTCTGGGGAATCGGTTTTGCAATTTTTTTCACCCTGGTTTATGTTTTTTTTGGGGAAAAGATTCTATTGTTATTAACAGATAACAAAGAGATACTGAAACGAAGTCATGAATATTTGTTTTGGATTTTTACCATTCCATTTATCACATTTGCAGCCTTTATCTGGGATGGTATTTATATTGGTGCCAC
>CAZWHH010000399.1:0-2816 GCA_964633615.1 uncultured Bacteroidales bacterium
CTTCAGGCTGGTAATAATCGTAATAGGAGACAAAATACTCCACGGCATTTTCCGGAAAAAATTCTTTAAATTCCCCATAAAGTTGGGCTGCCAGGGTTTTGTTATGACTCAGTACCAATACCGGCCTTTGTATATTTTCAATCATATTGGCAATGGTAAAAGTCTTACCGGAACCCGTTACCCCCAGCAGGGTTTGAAACCGGTCGTTTCTGCGGATCCCTTCTGTCAGTTCTTTAATAGCATTTGGCTGATCCCCTGTAGGTTTATAGGCTGAAGTCAGTTGATAATCCATAATCAAATTTTCATGCTTTTTAAAATAAAAATTTTTATTGAATTCAGAAGGAAACTGAAAAAGATGAAACAAAAATTTCCGTGTGTTTTATAATGCTTCCCCGGCTTTAAGAACGTCTAAAATTGATTGGTAAGTATTCTCCCTGAATATTTTCAGATCTTCTTTTTTTAACCATTTCGCCTGGGTAATATCCTCTTCTGTCTGTGGTGAGGGGGTTACGTTCCCTTCATGTTTCATTTGGTACCAGTATGTTCTCTTTAGAAAAAGAACACCTTCCAGGATATATGCGTGGTACGTAGTTTTAAGAATATCATGTATTTTGAGCGGCCAAACATTACATTCTTCTCTTACTTCTCTGACCGCCGCTTTGTCCGGATTTTCTTTTTCATCCAGTTTGCCTTTTGGTAAGTCCCACCTCCCGCGGCGTTTGATAACCAGGTATTCGCCCTTTTCATTTGTAACGAGGCCACCAGCAGCTTCTACAAATCTGAAAAAAGACTGGAATTCATTGAATATTTTCTCCACATCATGGTAAATGATAAAGACATTTTGGATATCTTCTATGCTTTTGAAAAGTTCTAAGACATAAGCGAGTTGTATCTCGTTCAGGTATTTGATAAATAACCCATTGTATTTATTATAGTATTTTTCGAACTGATTCGTCAGAAAGATCGTCCTGTTGTCAAAAAAAACTTTATACATTTGTCCTATGGAAAAATTAGAAAGAAAAATAGCCAAATTCTTATTGCAAATAAACGCAATAAAATTTAATCCTGCAAATCCTTTTCTATGGTCTTCAGGGTGGAAGTCACCGATATATTGCGACAACCGTAAGATTTTGTCTTATCCATCCATCCGCGGGGAGGTATATAAAAATTTTGTGAAGTTGATTGAGAAAAATTATGGCCGGACTGATGTGATCGCGGGAGTGGCGACAGGAGCAATAGCTATAGGAGCACTTACAGCCGACGCTATGAATTCGCCTTTTGTATATGTACGTTCATCTGCTAAGAAACATGGACTGGAAAATAAAGTGGAAGGAGTTATTCAGCCCGGACAAACTGTTGTGGTAATTGAGGATCTTATATCAACAGGAAGGAGTAGTTTGAATGCCGTTCAGGCTTTAAGGGATGCAGGAGGGAAGGTTGTTGGAATGGGTGCTGTGTTTTCTTACGGATTTTCTCTGGCTCATGAGAATTTCAGGAAAAACAACTGCCCACTTTTCACGTTATCCGATTATAATACTTTACTTGAGGTGGCTATTGAGGAAGGGTTCCTGGAAGAAAAATATGAAGAGACACTCCGGGAATGGAGAAAAGAGCCGGAAACCTGGGGACAAAAATAGCAATTATGAAGTTGGTAAGTAAAATAGGAACCATCCAAAAGAACGACGAAGAAGTGTATAAGTTCTTATCGGATTTTCGTAACTTTAGTTCAATTGTCCCCGAAGACAAGATCCAAAATTGGCACGCTGAAGAGGAAGTATGTCACCTTGAGATTAAAGGGGTTGGTAAAACAGGGATGAAGATGATTGAAAAAGAACCCAATAAGCTTATTAAGATTACCAGCTATAAAGAAACCCCTTTTGACTTTAAATTATGGATTCAGTTGAAACAGGTCGAAGAGAACGATACGAAGATCAGAATAACTGCCGAGGCCCACTTGAGTCCTTTCCTAAAACCAGTGCTCTCCAAAAAACTTCAAAATGGAATTGATGTGATGGTTGACAAGTTGGCAGAATTTTTTAACCATGACAGGCATTTATAACAGAAATTCGATTTCTTTAAAATTATATTCCAGCCGTTTTCCATCATTAGATTCCAGAATGATTTGGCCAAAGTCGGTTACCCCTTTTATCCGGGCCTGAAAAATGGAGTTGCTGTCCTGGAACATTGTCAATTGATCTTTTCTGAATAAGTAGCTGTGGTACTCCTTGTTTATTTTGTGGTTTGTCCCACTGATAAGATATTCATAGCGTTTATTCAAAGTGGAAATTATTTTGCGCAGTTCATTTTTTAAAGGATACTTTTTGTTATTCAACTGTTTCAAAGATAAAGGGTTAGGAATAGAAGGCGGGAATTCGTCCTGATTGATGTTAATGCCAATACCGATAATTGATTTTAGTATCTTTTGCCCTGCCAGGTCATTTTCAATAAGTATGCCGGCTATCTTTTTATCGTGAATAAAGATATCATTTGGCCACTTGATGGTAACATTTTTCGAGTATTCATTTAGATAGTCCACAAGGGCCAGTGAAACCATCTTACTAATCAGAAACTGCTGATCTGCTTTTAAGAAAGAGGGATACAGTAAAAAAGAGAAGGTGAGATTTTTTCCGCTTTCGGCAAACCAGGAATTTTCCCCATAGCCTCTTCCTTTGGTTTGTTCTGCCGCAATAACCAGAGTCCCTTCACTGACCTTCTTTTTTTCGCTCAGTTCTCTTACATAATCGTTCGTACTCTCCGTGGAAAGCAAATTAATTATTTTTTGACCTATACAGGATCGATACATAATAAAAAATTAT
>CAZWHH010000400.1:0-2805 GCA_964633615.1 uncultured Bacteroidales bacterium
TTTGCGATAAATATTTACTTTTTTAATATCAATATGAGCAGAGAGGGGATCATATCGATATTTTAAATGATTGAGCTTTTTGGCACCTTCCGGCGTGAGCACTTTAATTAATTGATGCATGTTTTGGTAACTTAAACCACTTTCCTTTACATCCACCTTGGTACTGTCAAAAATGACCAAATAATCTGCATTCGGATAGTCACTTGCGTTTCCTGCCCTCTGAATTACACTAAAGGGTACAGCAAACAATTGTGCACTAAACGCGAGAAAAAGAGTGAGGATACTTAATTTTTTCAGCATATTCTAGTTTGTTTTTGGGTTAATAAAATAATAGCTTAAAAATAATGAAAAATTTGTTTGTTTATTTTTTATTGGGAAAATGTTTTTCCCTGGATAATATTTTCTTGTAAAAAATAATATCCCGGAATGATATTATTAGATATTTTTTTTAACTTGTCCATATTTACTAAAAACAAGATGAGTCTTAAGCGGGGAGACTCAAATATGTTGATGTTTAATACCCGAAATGAGAGGTACATTATGAAAATCAGGAAATTAACAACCGTACTGTTTATTGCAATTGCTGTTTTTTTCCTCTGCTCATGCGGTGGGGGAAGTATTAGAGAACCTAACAACTCTATTGATGAAGCAAACCAGGTAGAACTGGATAAGGCTTATAATATGAAAATTGATGAAAAAGGCGATGTTGACTGGTATAGTGTGGAACTGCCCTCACAAGGTTACCTGAAGGTATTAGCGAAAAATATACCTGAAGAGATTGTACCTGAGGGAGCTATAGCTATATACAAAGAATGGCAGGGAGACAAGGGAGAATATATGAAATCGTGGACAAAGCTCCCCTTTGCAGTCGCAATTCATGAAAAAGGAACCTATCACGTGGCTGTTATTGATAATTATAATGATAACATGTCAAAAGAACCATTTGAAATTAAGTTTTCTTTTGTCGATGAGTTCGATGATTTTGAATTGAATAATAAACCTGAAGATGCCAAAGGAGTAACCCTGGGCAAAGAAAATAAATCAGCAATTTATCCCGTGGGAGATAATGACTGGTTTAAAGTTAACACAGAGGAGCAGGGCTATCTGACAGTGAAAGCGAGAAATGTTCCTGAAGCACTTGAACTGGAGACACGATATGTAAAATATGATGAATACAATCCTGATAAAGTTGAAGTTATCAGAAAATATGGCAAGCTGCCATATTCTGTTGCTGTTCCTGAGCCGGGAGAGTATTTTTTTCATATTCTGGATAATTATAACGACAAAGCATCAGAACAACTTTTTGACTGGAAAATTGAGTTTACCCCAGAGATGGATATGGCTGAACCAAACAATGATTTAAAGAATGCCAAAGAACTTAAAGAACAGGATACATTGAAGATGGCAATTTTTCCCAAAGGAGATGTGGATGTTTATAAAGTGGCGGCATCCAGGGCAGGCACTCTTGTCTTGAAGGCCAAAGATTATGAGAAGATAGTGCCCGAAGTGCGATTGTACATGAAAGATACTACCGGGAAAGAGAAACTTAAAAGTGTGGGGAGCTGGGAAAAACTACCGGCCCAACTGGAAATTCCGGATACCCAAAATGAATACTTTGTTAAATTTATTGATAATTATAACGATGCTGAATCACCTAAAATATTTACAGTGAAAGCAGAGCTTAAATAAAAAATAACATAGTAAAAATTATTTTAACCCTTCTCAGCTTTTGAGAAGGGTTTTTTTTCTGTCTATAACCAAAATTTAGAAATACGCAAATAGTGAAATCCTCTCTGACGCAACCGGCTTTGTGCGCATCTGGACCACAACCGCCTGTTATATTTACCTTGTGTGTCTTCATTCCTGGTTCTATTATTAAAAATTCTCTCCCCATTTTCTTTACAAAGGAAAAGCCTTAGCGCTTGGCGCCTTCGCGAGAGAATTGTTTACGTGATATTTGCAAGATACCAGCGCCCTTTGGATTAATGTTTTAACCTGCCCTTTCAGGGCGATTACGTATGGTATTCTCTATTCCCGGGACGTTGCCCCGGGCTGAATTAAATTTGCCTTTCAGGCAGGGGTTGGTAGTTGATTGATGAACAGCTAACTTTAGGACAGCGTAGACTGGAGGCTAGGTTTGACGGGGGAAACCCACGCTTCAAAGACATAATAAAAATATTTCGTACCTACTGCACTTAATTCTGTGGGCGCTATTTCTACTACTACCAAAATATCGTTCCTATCGGAACTAAATTAATAGCTTTTAATAAAAATATTTCGTGCAAAAATATCTTATATTCTCTGGCTGGCGATCGTTTGCAACGAGGGCTTTTTTGTATTTGGTGATGTTCTTTTTTGTTCCCCCTCACTCACCCTTTAATTCCCTGAAGGGAGCCCTACGTGCACGAAATTTCGAGGGTTTTCCCGGTAGATGCGAAATGCAAGGCGGAGTTATCAAAATCAGGCACAACTTACCTTTGCGCCAGTGAAGAAACTCTTGCTATGACTCTAACCTGTCAGGGTCTTGCAGACCTGGCAGTGTTTGTTTGGCTATTGATGTTTGATGTTGGATAGTCAGTAGATAGTGGATGATTGTAACTTCTTAAGAGGTCACGACTGGCTTAACTGACGCTCCTTGCGTCAGTGGGCGGATTTAATCTTTTTTCAGTCTTACCCTTAGCCTGTATCAATTAATTTTATAATCCTCCAAATATTTTTGTAACTTGGCATTAGAACCAATTTTTAAAGTGATGAAAACAATAGGCTTTATAGGAGGAATGAGTTGGGAATCCTCTTCCATTTATT
>CAZWHH010000401.1:0-2804 GCA_964633615.1 uncultured Bacteroidales bacterium
TAATATATAGTTTTTTATAAATTATTTTTAAAAGTTAACGCATCACTAGTAATTACAAATAAAAAAGTGAAAACGAGCCTATTTTAACTTAGCTTGACTTCCCGGTCATCTTTTCGTAATTTGAATGCGGAGGTATAAACAAAAAAAGGAATAAAATGAAAAGATTCATCTGTTTAATAACTTTCCTCGCCATCCTAACGAGTTGTTCTTTCTACGAGGATATTCCCAATATTAGATATACCACTTCGGAGGGCATCATTAAAGAAGACAAAACGTATTTTTTTCTGGAGTATAAAATATATTTCAAACCGAAAGGGATCGCCCGATTCCCAGACGGAGGCATTTCGAATTATAAAGTGGACAAAATATTTCTGATTTCACGCAATCATCAAAATAAAAAATTATCGGTTATCAAAGAGGTGACAGGCATATATGATCCATTATCCGTTAAGGGAATGCACCCCGAAAAACACAAAAACAATTTCTACATTTCTTTATCTTATTATTTAAATGGCTCGTATGATCTTCACAGTGGAATTTTCATATTTGACGAGCAAGACAGTTTGAAATTATTGCATGAAGGAAGACAACCAAGATTTTCACCTGCCGGGCAAATGGCTTATCTGAAAGATAGCAAACCTTACCTTCAGGGTTCTGAAAAGCCGCTTTTTGAAAATCCCCCGGTGTATCGCTACAAATGGAAAGATAAGAATACTTTAATATTTAAACCAAGAGGAAGAAAATCAGATTCCATTATTGAGTATAACCTTAAAAAGCAGATAAAATTAATTCATAGAAATAAAAAATACACAGATTCCTCTTCTGTGAGCATATCCGATACAAAAGACTATTTTGAAGAGATACTCTATCCTCCTGCTGCCGGACTTCCTGATCCTTTTCAATACTTCAAAAGCAGCAAGAAAAGATTATTGAAGATTCTGGTAAACAAGCAGGAAGAAGGGAATCGATATCTTAAAAATGCAATCCTTGGAAAAATGATTGATGACCAGGCATTCGAAACAATCAAAACCCTTGAAGCCAAAACGAATGATCCTCATGTAAAAGAGACTATACGTAATTATTGGAGTAAAAAAGACGAGTAAACCACGAGGCAAACAAAAAGCCGCTTTCTTAAAAGATTGATAGAAAGCGACTTACAGTGCGACCCGGGAAGGACTCGAACCCTCAACAACCAGATCCGAAGTCTGGTGTTCTATCCAATTGAACTACCGGGCCGGAGAATTGCAAAGGTATAAAAAAAATCTCCCCTGGTTAAAACATTCCTGAAAATAATTTTTAACCAGGGTTTGCTGAAAAACACACTTCACCCTTCAAATAATTAAATCAACAGGACATTCCCACTCAAACAGGATAGTAAAAGAGCAGGGAATCCTTGTTTCAAATAATGTGAAACCCTATGAAGAAGATTTTTATAAGAAAAATAAATATTTACTGATTCCCCATGCTGGGCTGCAGTGAGCTCTGAATTCTCTTCAGTAATGCAGTATCCTGCTGAGCTGCTTGTCCTATCTGCTGGTATCGTTCCATAGTAAGACCTGCGTCTTCAACAACTTTTTTCATCTCTTCCTGCATTCCTGCCTGTAAATTTTGAAACTTCTGCATAATACGTTGATACTGTTTCTTTTCCTCATCTGTAATATCACCTTGTCCTTCCTGAGATTGCTGAGATTTCTGAATTTCTCTGAAACGCTGGGTTGACATTCCTTCATCTTCAACAGTCTTGACCATTTCCTGTTGTGTTCCTCTGTCAATTGATTGAATCTTCTTTACAGCGTCAACAAATTTCTGTATCTCTTCATCACTCACCTCAATATCCTGCTGCTGCATCTGCTCAGGCATTTGTTGTTCCTGTAAAGAAGGTTGTTCTTTTTCTTTTTCACCTTCTTGATTTCCGCCACTTTTACAGCCTGCTATTAGCATTAATCCAATAATTGTACTTCCTAAAATTTTAAAAAACATAAAGATTCATTTTGTCGGTTAATATTATGTTGGATAACGACAAACATTTTTTTTTATTATTTTTAAAAAACATTCCTGAATCATTTCTTCTCTAAAATACTAAAAAAGTATGTATTTTTGAATCAGAAATTTAATTGTATGTTAGAATACAAAGGTTATATAAAATCAAGTGACGGACTGAAACTCTTTTACCGCAATTGGTTACCGGAAAATGAATCCAAAGGGCAGATTTTCCTAATTCATGGGTATAGCGAACATTCCGGCCGATATCACTCCTGGGCAGAAAAATTCATCAGCGAGGGCTTTGAGGTTTATGCCTTAGATCTCAGGGGTCATGGTCACTCCGAAGGACGAAGGGGCCATACCCCCAGTTACAGTCAGATGCTTGATGACATAAAAAAATTCATTAAAAATTTCAAGAGCAAAGATAAAATTCCGGCTATTCTTTACGGACAGAGCATGGGAGGCAATCTGGTATTGAATTATAGTATTTCTGTGGGAAACGGAATTGATGGGATCATAGCCACTTCGCCCTGGCTCAAATTATCAAAAGAGCCAAAATCTTTTATCGTCCTTTTTGTTAGGATTCTCCGTAAAATTTTTCCCGGATTAATCAGAAAAGCCGGATTCGATATCAACTGCTTGTCACATGATAAAAAAGTAATTGAAGAGTACAACAAGGATCCATTTACTCATCAGAAAATATCCTATAACCTCTTCTTCGTAGTAAGAAAAGCTGGGGTATATGCTATTGAACATGCTCCAGAGATAGAGGTTCCTACTCTTTTAATGCACGGAACAAAAGATATGGTAACATCTTATGG
>CAZWHH010000402.1:0-2787 GCA_964633615.1 uncultured Bacteroidales bacterium
TTCTCTTTCATGATCCGGGTGGAAGACATCCAGGCATCGATAAAAGAGAAGCGGAGTGTATGAAAAAGGTCTTTTTTTCCGACACCGATCTGCATGGCCTGGTGATAAATAATTTTCAGCTGGTTCCCGGAGAGAAACTTTACAAGGGCAGCAATGCCGATATCCCGTGTGTCGCGAATAAAAATCATACCGACCCGGTCTTTTTTGAATTGCCTGAGAAGGCGGAAAGCACTTCGAAAGGCAAGGTATTTTTTATGCCTTCTGATGGTTTGTACGGGAAGCTTTTTCTGCTCAGCCAGGTTTACCAGAGGGGCGCCCGCTGTTGCATAAACAGTTACCTCATGGCCCCTTTTTTGCATCCAGTGAGCTGTTTTGATGGTGTTCATTTCCAGTCCGCCATAACTGGTGGAACTGCATAAAAAAGCGATTTTCGGACTTCCCGGATTGTTCTGAATTGAATTCAAGTTGTTTAAGCTATGTATGATTATGCGGATAAAATTAAAACAAATCTGTTGAACATAAAAGTGTTTGTTTCGGGGAAGGGAAAAAAGGAGGCGGTCGCCGGGGAACAATCAAAAAGTCTGAAGATTGAAGGGTAAGCCAAAAGAGGGTGCGGGATCAATTCAGATGAACCGGTGGTAAAAAAGTTGTATCACGTATTTCTTCATGAACAAAGTAATTGATGAGAATGAACTGTCTGCTTATAACGGTCTACTCTCTACTTTTTTTACTATCTTTGCCCTTTCAAATATTAATAAAATGAAGGTACTCAAAAATTTATTCAGATATATAATCCCTTATTGGAAAAATGGGCTTTTAAGTGTTTTTTTTAATTTATTGGGCACTTTATTTTCTCTTTTTTCCTTCACCATGGCCATCCCATTTCTGGGAATTTTGTTCGGAACACAAAAGAAGGTTTTGGAACCCATGGCTTTTCAGTTTAAGTTTGAAACTATACAACATAACTTTAATTACCTGGTAAGTCGGTTGATTGAGCTGGAAGGACCCTCTAAAACATTGCTTTATGTAAGTCTTTTGATGGTTGTATTGGTTCTTCTGAAATCGATTTTTAATTACATGGGAAAATATACGATTGTTCCTCTTATCAATGGCATTATCAGGGATATTCGAAATAAGCTTTACTGGAAAATTGTAAACCTGCCCATTGCTTTTTTTTCAAAGGAGCGGAGGGGCGATGTGATTTTAAAAGCGACAGGTGATGTTCAGGAGGTAGCCAACACGATGTTGCTCCCTTTGAGACAAGCTGTACAGGCGCCCATACAACTGATCATTTATGTTATTTCCCTTTTTTATATGAGTTATCAGCTTACCTTTTTTGTGCTGATACTTATTCCCCTTAGCGGCTATGTGATTGCTCTGATCGGGAAAAATCTGAAGAAAACTTCTATCAGGGGACAGAACAAGCTGGGAGAGATCATGTCGCAGATCGAAGAAACCATTTATGGACTGCGGATTATCAAGGCTTTTAATTCAGAAAGAAGGGTTGACAAAAAATTTACCGGGGAAAATAATACGTACACCCGGATAATGAATAAGATCCTGAGAAAGAGGACTCTTGCACAGCCTGTCAGTGAGTTTTTCTCCACACTTGTGATTGTGATTATAATGTGGTTTGGAGGCACCCAGGTGCTGAATGATACCTCGCCGCTGAGTCCGCAGGCTTTTATGACTTATCTGATTATTTTCTCACAGGTCATCCGGCCCTCTAAAGTTATTTCTTCTTACTACTACAACATGAAAAAGGGAATGGCTTCTTTTGACCGGATTGAGAGTATTCTGACAGCCGATGTGTCCATTAAGGAGAAGAAAAACGCCCTGCCGGTTGAATCATTGGATCAGTCCATTCGTTATAGGGACGTATGTTTTAAATATACAAACGATTACGTACTGAAGAATATAAATATTGAGATTAAGAAGGGGGAGACTGTGGCTATTGTGGGTCAGTCGGGCTCCGGAAAATCCACCCTGGTTAATCTGCTGCCCCGTTTTTATGATGTGGAGGAAGGAGCTATTTTAATTGATGAGCTGAATATAAAGGATGCGAAAGTAAAAGATCTTCGCGGACTGATGGGGCTGGTGAGTCAGGAATCGATCTTGTTTCATGATACCATCTTCAACAACATCGCTTTCAGCAGGGAAGATGCTACAGAGGAAGAAGTGATGAATGCAGCCCGGGTAGCCAATGCGCACGATTTTATAATGAATCTGGATGATGGATATTATACGAATATTGGTGATCAGGGAAATAAACTCTCCGGAGGACAGAAGCAAAGGATTTCTATTGCACGGGCGATACTTAAAAATCCGCCTGTTTTGATTCTGGATGAGGCCACCTCTTCGCTGGATACAGAATCAGAAAAACTTGTGCAGGATGCCCTCAATTCTTTGATGGAGAACCGTACTTCGATCATTATTGCCCACCGTTTGTCCACTGTGAGGGAGGCAGATAAAATCGTGGTCCTTCATCAGGGGAAAGTTACGGAAACAGGCACTCATGATGAATTGCTTGCACATGGGGGGATCTATAAAAAGCTGCATGAGATGCAGATGTTTTCGTAGAAATTAGTTGCAGATGGCAGTCCTCCTTCGCTGAAGCTAGGGAGGATGAGAAAAGTCAGGGAGCGAAAGTTAGAGCGATGAGAGTGGGAGCACTGAGAAGTGAGCATTGAGAGGTGAGTGACAAACAAGTTGCAGTGGCAGAAGGCAGAAGGCAAGAGTTAGTGGGAGATTTAATAGTTTAAAGTTCAATGTTTAAGGTTTAAAGTT
>CAZWHH010000403.1:0-2781 GCA_964633615.1 uncultured Bacteroidales bacterium
AGCCTGCTTCAGTTCGTTTAAAATTATATCTTTCCTTAAATGAAACTGATCCGATATTTTTTTAAAGTCTTTGAGATTTTCTGATGAATGTTTTATGTTTTTAAGGAAAATAGATTTTGCATTCTTGAAAACGGCTATTTTGGTTGAGGTAGAACCGGGATTGATTGCTAAAATTTCATAAACTTCCATATTGTCTTATTTTTTATGATTCTTACATAGCTGCTGCAAGAGCAATTGACATCATTTTGTTTTTCTCTGTGTCAGCTCTGGAGGTTAATACCACGGGTACTTTTGCTCCCATTATAACTGCTGCTGATATGGAACCGCCCATAAAAACCAATGATTTATAGAGAATGTTTCCACTGTTTAACTCAGGAGTCATAAGAATGTCTGCATCTCCTCCTACTTCGCTGTCAATATTTTTGAGTTCGGCCGCTTTTTTAGAGATCGCGTTATCGATTGCAAAAGGCCCGTCCACAATACAGTTCTTAATCTGGCCCCTGTCATTCATCTTTGATAGCATGGCAGCATGAAATGTAGATTCTATTTTAGGGTTCACTACTTCAAGAGGCGCCAGAACAGCCACTTTTGGATTATCATTCCCCAAGCCGTGAAAAACTTCAACCGCATTATTTAAAATATCTACTTTTTCATAAAATTCGGGAGCAATATTCATTGCTGCATCGGTAATTCCCATGAGTTTATGATAGTATGGCGATTCAATTAGAGCAAAGTGACTGATTGTATTACCCTTCCTCAACCCAACTTCTTTATCGAGCACAGCTTTTAACAAGGGTGCTGTGCTTACCTGTCCTTTCATGAGAATATCCGCTTTTTCTTCTCTGACCAGACTGACAGCTTTTCTTGAGGCATTGGAAGGATTGGGTTCATTATATATATCAAAATTGCTCACATTAAATCCGATCTCTTCGGCAATATTTTCAATATCCGCGGTATTACCAATTAAAACGGGAATAATAATATTATTTTCGGTAGCACTTTTAACAGCTTGCAAAACAGCCTTATCTCCAGCAGCAGCTACTGCTAATCTTTTGGTTTCTTTACTTTTGGCTATTTCAATTAAATCGTTTAAATGTTTTAATTCCATTGAATTATTGTTTTACATTATTATTAGCTTTGAACAATTGATTGGGTATCACTTGCAATAACCAGTTCTTCGTTTGTAGGAACGATCATTGCTGTAACTTTAGAGTCCGGTTTTGATATCACTAGTTGCTTTCCTTTCACCTGGTCGTTTACAGATTTTGCAAAAGAAATTCCCAGATATTCCATATTTTCCAGAATGTCGGCCCTGGTTTCATAATCATTTTCTCCAATACCGCCTGTGAGGACAATAAGGTCGACACCATTCATTGCTGCTGCATAAGAACCGATGTATTTTTTCACCCGATAGGCGTACATTTTTAATCCCAGTTCTGCTCTTTTATTTCCCTGTTCTGCTGCTTCTCTTATTTCACGCATATCTGGTGAAACACCTGTTATTCCCAGCATTCCACTTTTTTTGTTAATCAGGTTGTTTGTCGATTTGCAGTCTAATTGCTCTTGCTCCATAATAAATGTCAATGCTCCCAGGTCCAGATCGCCCGACCGGGTCCCCATAATCAGACCTTCAACGGGTGTTAATCCCATTGATGTATCAACTGATTTTCCTTTATCTATAGCGGCAATCGAAGCTCCATTTCCCAGATGACAGGTAATAATTTTTTGCTCCTCCATATTTAAATTGAGTGCCTTACAGGCCTTTTGAGCTACAAATTTATGGCTGGTTCCATGAAAACCATATCTTCTTACACCATGTTTTTCATACATTTCATAAGGCAACGCATACATATACGCGTAATCTGGCATGGTTTGATGAAAAGCTGTATCAAAAACTGCTACTTGCGGGGTATCCGGCATTAACTTCTGTATGGCATAAATTCCCTTCAGATTATTAGGGTTATGCAATGGAGCCAGATTACTTACACTCTTTATCTCCTGGATTACCTCTTCGTTTATATACACACTTTTGCTGAATTTTTCTCCACCGTGAGCTACCCGATGACCTACCGCTTCAATTTCATCCAGACTGTCAATGGGTCCGTAATCTTCACTTGTTAGAATATTCAGGATATACTCAATTCCTTTTGTATGCTCGGGAACATTATAATCTAATTTGGTTTTATCACCATTTCTTTCAAGTTTGATAAAAGAAGCGCTGAGTCCTATTTTTTCTACAATACCCTTTGAGAGTACTGTACTTGTTTCCATGTTAAATAATTTAAACTTTATCGATGAACTACCGCAATTAAGAACTAATACCTTCATATTTATTTATGTTTATTGTTTTGAATTTTATTTTTCGCTTTCTGCCTGATTAGCCGTAATTGCCACCAGGTTGACAATATCATCGACAGAACAACCCCTGGAAAGATCGTTAATTGGGGCAGCCATTCCTTGTAACACAGGCCCGGTTGCTTCGGCTTTTGCTATTCTTTGTACTAATTTATAGGCAATATTCCCTGTTTCAAGCGTTGGGAAAACAAGAACATTTGCTTTACCGGCTATTTCACTCTCAGGGGCTTTCTTTTTTCCGATGGCTTCAACGATAGCAGCATCAGCTTGCATTTCGCCATCAATCTTAAGGTCAGGGCGTTTCTCTTTGGCAATTCGGGTGGCTTCTACTACTTTATCAACCATTTCATGTTTGGCGCTGCCTTTAGTTGAGAAGCTTAACATAGCCACACGCGGTTCAAATTTTGCTATGGCTTTGGTAGTATC
>CAZWHH010000404.1:0-2781 GCA_964633615.1 uncultured Bacteroidales bacterium
CCAAAAATAATTTATCGGAATAATTTCCTCCTACAGTAATAAAATATTCTCCAAGTGAACCCTCGGTACTTATAATTTTTTCCTGATCAATCCCTGCATCAGGGTCTGAATTCATCACATCAGTAATAGGAGTCCAATAGGTTGTATCATAATTCATCAAATAAGAATCCCATGCCAGCTCTTCATAATCAAACCAGCGCGTAGAGTCATTTGCATTATCAACAAAGGAATGCATCAGTGAACGTTCGTCATTTCTATAATTCCCCACAATCTGATTATTAAAATCACTCAATTGATTATATCCAATAGCAAAACTAAAACTTTTCCAGCGTGTATCATTCATCAGGTTGTAGGATGAGATTAATCCGATGTTATGGAAACTAAAATCATATTCAAAATCTTCCCGTGAAGTTCCTAATACATTAGTCTTTACATTATTGAATTTCAAAGAGGGTGTAAATACCATTTGTAACCCTGAATACACTCCTACAGAAGCAGGATTTAAACTGAGAGAGGTGATATCTCCACCGAGGGAGGTAAAAGCGCCCCCCATTGCAGTAAAACGGGCCGAACCACCGTAAAAATACTGGGAATTTCGCAAAGCAGATGCTATCTCTGTGTTTTGGGAAACAGTGATGAAAGGTAATAATAGAAGGGGTATGATATATAACAATTTCATTTGGATAAAGTTATTTATTAGTTTGACATTCAGAGTCTTATTTCTACTAAAGTCCCTGTTTTTTTTTGATACTGCATCCCATGTAACCCTCATGCTTTATTCAATGCCTTTTGTCTGCATGATGCAGATGAGGGTTTCATTTGGATGTTTTTAGAAAATAGCAGGAATCTTTGAGATAAAGATTCCTGCTATTTTTTATTAATTCATATTGTTTTTATAGTTCCATTGGTCTATTTCTTTTTCCTTGATGGCCTGGAAGAAGAAGAAGATGATGATGAACCGGAAGAATTGCTGCCAGAAGAAGAACTTCTTGATCTATTTATTGAAGAGGAAGAACTGTTATTAAAATTTGATGACTTCCTTGAAGGTGAAAAAGAAGAACGGTTTTTGGATGAATTATTCTTTTTAATTCTTTCTTTCAGCGCTTCAAAATTGCCACTTTGTTGAGGTCTTCTTCTCTCATTGAACGCAGAAGAGCGTTTGGCTCTTTCATTGGCTGCATTTCTTCGAAATCTGGAAAAATCAGTTTTTTTATTAAACTGTGGTTTTTCATTTCTTCTGACTCTTTCAAAAGAGGGTTTCTTCTTTTTATCATCTCCTACTTTAACAGGTCGAATGTATTTCCTGTTTGGTTTAGACTTAGAGAATCCTTCTTCGTCAGGTCTTTCAACAGAGATATATCGATTTCTGCCACCGGGTTTCTCTAAATCTCTTTTTATATCGCCTCTCTCGGGTCTTTCAGCTCTTACTGGTTTCTCTTTGAATACAGGTCTTTCCGGATCTTTTTTAACATCTTTTCTGTCCGGTCGTTCCTTTCTGTTTAGTTGCTTATCTGTAATCTTTTTTCCATTCGAATCGTCTGGGTTAAATCCCCTTACTGGTCTGTCTTTCGATACATCTTCGATTGATCCGAAATAACCAGAAGTCGCAGAACTTTTTCTTTTATGGGTATATCCTCCAGTGCCATCTGAGTAACTGTTGTAATAATAAGGATATCCATAATAACTACCATAATAAGCACTGCCATAACCTAATCCATAATATAACCCCATATTAAAAGCAGAACTCCTATAAGGACTATAATAGGAATATGGATATCCGCCATATCCAAAACTGAAAGAACTAAACGGGTAGAAACTATTATAATATGGATTCCTGTAAAAAGAGCCATATCCATAAGAAGAGATAAAACTGGAACTTAACCAGTTAGGCTCTACCCAAACTTCATCTCCCATTACCATCACATTATAAAAAGCCGGATCAAAAGATGAGGCATACCAGTAATCATCGGAAAAATAAGTACTATAATTATAGGGCATACGATAACTTGGGCTCTTTCGTCCTTCTATCCGCCTATCATAAGCTTCCTGATAATCATCCACTAAGAGTCGGTCATAAGGATTGGTACTGGCTTCTTCATCAGAGTAGATGGTAGTATCCTGATTTTCCAACGAATCATTCTTTAGAAAATCGTTCGCTTTAGCAGTCATATTTTTGGCAAAATCATCTTCTCCTGACTGTTCTTCAGCGACTCTTCTCTCTTCATTGGGTGAACCATAGAGGTCATCAGCCACCTGTCTTTGATTAAGTGTAGAAGAACATGAAGCCATAAATATGGCGACTAAACTAAAAATTAATATTTTATTGAAATTTTTCATAATATCACCTCCATTATATATAACGTAAAATAAATAACATTAGTTCATATTTTTTTAGATTAAATTTTATTTCTTTATTTTGCAAACTTAATATCTTATTTTCTTTATTTAATAACATGCAAATTTTATTCCAAAATGGCAAAAGAAATCACCAAAAGATCAGATGATTATTCTCAATGGTACAATGATATAGTAAACAAAGCTGAATTAGCCGAAAACAGTCCTGTAAGAGGCTGCATGGTCATCAAACCTTACGGATTCGCTATCTGGGAAATAATGCAGAGTGTCTTAGACAAAATGTTCAAAGATACCGGCCACTCCAATGCGTATTTTCCACTGTTTATCCCCAAATCTTTCTTCTCACGTGAAGCAAGTCATGTAGAGGGATTTGCGAAAGAATGTGCTGTAGTAACTCACTACAGGCTAAAGAATGATGAAGAAACA
>CAZWHH010000405.1:0-2772 GCA_964633615.1 uncultured Bacteroidales bacterium
CTTTAGCGCCACTATTGTCAGCAACATTAAGTTTACTTTCTTGTTGTACCATGTTATATTATTTAACTCTTTCAATTATTTGAACTAATCTCCATCGTTTCCGTTTACTTAACGGTCGAGTTTCCATTATTCGAACGGTATCCCCCTCATTGCAATCGTTCTTCTCATCGTGAGCAACAAACTTCGAACGCCGGTTGATAAATTTCTGATATTTTTTATGCTTCATCTTTCTATTAACCTCAACCACAATCCCTTTTTCCATCTTGTTACTAACAACGATACCTATTTTATCTTTCCTAAGATTTCGCTTTTCCATTTTCTCGATTTATGGGTTCTTATTTACTATCTTTTTGTTGTTCTGCAGAACGGCTACTCAGTTCCGTTTTCAGTCTCGCGATATTCTTTTTGGCTTCGCGGATTTTCATTGGATTATCCAGAGGTGAAACAGTGTGACTCAACTTCAGTTGTGCTAAGTGATTCTGTTCACTGTCAATTCTCTCTTCAATCTCCTTTTCGGTAAATTCTTTTATTTCAGAAGCTTTCATTTTTCAATAAATTGATTATTCCACATAGTCTCTTCGTACCACAAACTTGGTTCGAACTGGCAGCTTTTGGGCTGCTAATCGTAAAGCTTCATGAGCTACAGATTTGGGTACACCTTCAGCTTCAATGAGTAAGCGTCCAGGTTTCACAGGTGCCACGAAACCTTCCGGGTCACCTCTACCTTTACCCATTCTCACTTCGGCAGGTTTTTTAGTAATTGGTTTATCGGGAAAGATCCTTATCCAGATCTGCCCTTCCCTCTTCATGTAGCGGGTCATAGCTTGTCGTGCTGCTTCGATTTGTTTCTGAGTAATCCAGGCAGCTTCCATCGTTTTGAGCCCGAAAGAACCGAATGCAAGTTGTACTCCGCGCGTGGCGTTTCCTTTCATTCGACCCTTCTGTTGCCTTCTATGTTTCGTTTTCTTAGGTTGTAGCATTCTCGTCTAAGATTTTAACTATTTCTTTTTTCTTCTTCCTTTTGACTTATTACTCTTTGCTGAGCTCATACTTGGAGTCAGATCGACTTTTCCAAAGATCTCCCCTTTGAATATCCAAACCTTGATTCCAATCAAACCAACTTTTGTTAGGGCCTCATCAAGTGCATAATCAATATCGGCACGGAAAGTGTGCAACGGAGTTCTTCCTTCTTTGTAAACTTCAGTACGTGCCATTTCGGCACCACTTAAGCGTCCTGAAATCTGAACTTTAACACCTTCAGCACCTAATCTCATTGCTGATGCGATCGCCATTTTGATTGCTCTTCTGTAAGAGATCATTCCTTCAATCTGTCTGGCTACTCCACCGGCAACAAGTGTTGCATTTAGCTCCGGTCTTTTTACTTCGTAAATATTGATCTGTACTTCTTTGTTGGTAACTTTCTTGAGCTCTTCTTTTAATTTATCAACTTCCTTTCCCCCTTTACCAATAATTATTCCGGGTCTGGCAGTATGAATGGTGACAGTGATTAACTTCAAGGTTCTTTCGATAACAATCTTAGAGATACTTGCTTTAACTAAACGCGCCTTCAAGTATTTTCTAATTTTATCATCCTCGACTAATTTCTCAGTATAGTTTTTTCCACCATACCAGTTGGACTCCCAGCCTTTTATGATTCCAAGTCGATTGCTTATCGGATTAACTTTTTGTCCCATCTATTCTTGTTTGTTTGTTTTGTTCGTACTAGTATCACCTTTCTTATTGGTATCTGCAGCCTTTTCAGGAGCTGATGTTTCAGGTTTTTCAACTTCCTCATTTAAATTTTTAAGCCAGATCTTCACATGATTTGATCTTTTACGGATTAAATGAGCTCTTCCCATAGCCTCGGGGCGTATTCTTTTTAAAGTTCGGCCCGCGTTCACTTGAACCTGACTCACAATTAAATTACTATCTTCTATTCGTACTCCTTCATTCTTATTCTGCCAATTAGAAATTGCCGAAAGCAGTAATTTTTCAAGATAGCTTGATGCAGCTTTAGGGTTGAATCGAAGTATATCAAGGGCTTTATTGACCTCTTTTCCTCTTACCTGATCCGCGACAAGCCTCATTTTTCTTGGCGCCACAGGACAACTGCTCAATACTGCAAAATATTGTTTTTTTCTTTCTTCTTTTAATTTTTCCGCTCTATTACGTTTTCTTGCACCCATCATTAATAGTTTTTCTGTTTATTTTTATCCTTTTTTAGTAGGATGTCCTTTAAAAGTTCGGGTTGGGGCAAATTCCCCAAGTTTATGTCCTACCATGTTTTCTGTTATATAAACAGGTATAAATTTGTTCCCATTATGAACTGCTATCGTATGACCAACAAAATCAGGTGTAATGATCGAGGTACGTGACCAGGTTTTAACAACCTTTTTCTTACCTGATTCATTCATCTCAAGAATTCTCTTCTCTAGCTTAAACTCGACAAATGGTCCTTTTTTTAATGAACGACTCATAGGTTATATTTTATTTTCTTCTTTCAACAATGTATTTGTTCGAATACTTCTTTAATTTTCTAGTCTTATAGCCTTTTGCAGGTTTACCATTTCTGGACCTGGGTATACCTCCTGAAGCTCTTCCTTCTCCACCACCCATGGGGTGATCGACCGGGTTCATAGCTACACCTCTTACTCTTGGTCTGCGACCTAACCATCTTGTTCTTCCGGCCTTTCCTGAAGACAAGATAATATGATCGGAATTTGAAACGGTTCCAATGGTAGCTTTACAAGTTGTCAGTACCATTCTTGTTTC
>CAZWHH010000406.1:0-2763 GCA_964633615.1 uncultured Bacteroidales bacterium
GGTTTATAGCCAATCAAAGCCAGTACAATCAAAAAGAAAAGCTGGAAGAATTTCAGGATATTTCATTTCGTCTTAAAGATGCTTATATTAAGAGGTCTTTACAGGCCAGGAAATTGGCTCATCATATAAATATCAGTCCCCATCCGGTTATTGTCTGTGGCGATTTAAATGACACGCCGGTTTCTTATTCTTACCGAATAATAAAGGGGCCGCTCGAGGATGCATTTGTTGAAGCAGGGAAGGGTTTTGGTAATACGTATGTTGGAAAATTTCCTTCTTACCGCATAGACTATGTTTTTCATTCGAAACACTTTAGAGCCAGGCAATTCACGATACCAAAGATAGAGTTATCCGATCATTACCCGGTGGTTGTGGAGCTTGTTTATAATTGATTTTTTTCAGTAAAGGGTAAATTATTCAAATCAATGTTTCCTCCTGAAATGATCACTCCAATTTTTTTGGATTTAAAGAAAAATCTGTTGTCAATAATGGAAGCTAAAGGAACAGCAGCAGAGGGTTCTGCTATTATTTTCATTCTTTCCCAGATTAATCTCATGGCGTGAACGATCGTTTCTTCTTTGGTTGTAAAGACATCATCGAGATATTCACTGATAATCTTAAAGGTGAGCGGACTGAGGGAGGTAAGCAGTCCATCTGCAATGGTATTCGGCCGGTCAACCGGAATCAGGAAACCTTGCTTAAATGATCGATAGGCATCATCTGCCATTTTAGGTTCAGCTGCATACACTTTGATTTCTTTATTCATGTTTTTAGTGGCAATGCAGGTTCCACTGGTCAGGCCACCGCCGCCAACCGGACATATAACTGCATCCAGATCCGGTTGCTCCTCCAGAAGTTCTTTTGCTGCTGTTGCCTGGCCGCATATTACATTCTCATTATTGTAAGGATGAACGAATGTGGCATTGGTCATTTTTTCAATTTCCCTGAAGGTTTCTTCCCGGGCATCCAGTGTTGGTTCACAATAGGTTATATGCGCCTTGTAGTTTTCTACCGCTCTTTTCTTGATCGGGTTAGAAGTACGAGGCATCACAATGTAGGATTCTATCCCTTTGTTTTTGGCTGCCAGAGCCAAAGCAGCGGCATGATTCCCTGAAGAGTGCGTTCCTACCCCGTTTTTTGCTTGTTCATCTGTCAAAAGGCTAATGGCATTAGATGCTCCCCTGAATTTGAAGGATCCGGTTTTTTGAAAATTTTCACATTTAAAAAAAAGTTCAGCGTTTACTATTTCATTAATCGTTTTATTCGTAAAAATTGGTGTTCGGTTGATTTGACCGGCAATTCGCTGGTGAGCTGCTTGTATCTCTTCGAAAGATGGGATGGGGTTTGCCATTATTTTTGATTTTTTAGGGAATCCTGCGCAGAATAGGTTTTATATTTTTCTTTTACCTGATGCAGAATGTCGATTTTTTTATTTTTCAATAAATAATTATCTGTAAAATTACAAAATTTAAAAAATTTATCAAGTTCTTTTCCCTTGAGACCTACAATTTCACCAACAATCTTTTTGTTATATTTTGAACGTATTTTTCTCCTTTTTGTTTCCATTTCCTTCAGTTCTCTGACCTTTCTTTTGGCTCTCTCTTCTTTATTAACGAGCGAATAGATAAGCGAGATAGGGCCTCCCACAGGTTCAGGTTTTTTGCTTTTGTTTATTCTGTTGGGGAACAAACTTAAGTTATTCCATACCAGGGGATGTAAATTTTCTTTCGGATCGTTTAATGATAAATTCATAAAATCGTATTTGAAATCACGATAGTCTCCCCAGGGCCTTACTTTCACCCTGGCTATTTGGTAGGATGTTGGTTCAAGTGTTAGGTTATCGATTACAACCTTTTGATATTTTTCCGGGATATATTCTTTTTTTTTATATCCAATGCAAGAAATAATTAATGTATCTCCCCTGGTATAATGTATCTTAAAATTGCCGGAGGTATCAGATATTGTGGTATAGTAGGAGTTTTTATTAATTATATGAGCATACTGAACGGATTTGGTTTTTTCTTTGTCGGAGATATGACCATACAGAGTATACAAATCACTTTCCTTTTGAGCCATGCTGTTGGCAACAACACCCAGAAAGACAATTAATAAGGGTATGTATCTTCTTTTAATAGTAATCTTTTTTAATTGAAGTATAAAATTATATTATAATCAGAAGAAATGTTTATTAATTAACTGTAATTAACATAAATTAACAGCTTTTCTGTATTTTCGTAACGAAAATTCTAAAATATGTTTTTTATGGATCAATTGGAAGAGAAAATAATACAAGCATGGAATAACCGGGATAAATTGAAATATACTAATTACCAGGATGCCATAAATGAAGTTGTTCAATTGTTGGATTCAGGAAACCTCCGTGTGGCGGAGAAAATTGATAGAGAATGGGTTGTTCATGAATGGGTTAAAATGGCCGTTATATTATACTTTCTTATTCGGAAGATGAAAAAAACAGAAGTGGGGCCTTTTGAGTTTTATGATAAAATTGACCTGAAACAGGGTTATGAACAAATAGAAGCAAGGGTTGTGCCTCATGCCATTGCCCGGTATGGCTCTTTTTTGAACAAAGGGGTGGTAATGATGCCCTCTTATGTAAACATTGGTGCCTATGTAGATAGTGGTTCAATGATTGATACATGGGCAACAGTTGGTTCTTGTGCTCAGATCGGAAAGAATGTCCATCTTAGTGGAGGGGTTGGAATCGGGGGTGTTTTAGAACCCGTTCAGGCCACCCCTGTTATT
>CAZWHH010000407.1:0-2763 GCA_964633615.1 uncultured Bacteroidales bacterium
TGAATGGAAAAGATTACGGAAAAACACCCCGGATGATCCATGATTTGTTGGTCGGAAAATACCAGGTAAAACTTAAAAAGGAAGGATTCTTTCTTACAGAAGATTCAATTGTTATTGAGGAGGGAAAAACGACCAGGGCAGAGATTAAACTTGCAGATAAAACAGAAGTAAAGGTTAATTCTGTTCCTGAAAAAGCAAGAGTGTACGTGAATGACGATTATAAAGGCAGAACTCCGCTTACCCTGGGATTGCCTAAAGAGAGGGTAAAGATTACCGTAAGAAAAGACGGGTATCGTGAGAAAAGCGAATCTGTGAAAGCTTCGGGTGGAAATACCAAACTTTTCTTCGGACTGCGACAGGTGAAAGTATATTCAGGATTCAACATGGAATTGGAATATGGGCCGGACCTGGGCGTTGAATTCGGACTGTTTTCAAACAGAATTTTTGTGTCCGGATCCATGGGAACTGCACGAAATTTTAAATTTAGTGAACCAATTTCGTTTCAGGATGTGAAAGTGAATGATCTTGAGAATTATGAAATTACAGGTAGAAAATCCTTTCCGAATAGAGACGAAAAGGAGGATGAATATGATAGTGATTATTATTTTGCGGTAAAGTTAGGTTTACAATTGACATGGCCATTTCCCTTCTTTATTCATGCTGGTTATGGTGGAAGGGCTACCCCGTATTATAAAAGAGTTTACCAGGCAAAGCATGATTATTATCCCACGATGAGTTCTTATTCGGAAATGATGAAGAAAGGAGATTATTTTACCACACCAGCTTATTACGTGGACACTTATAACAGTCTGATTGTTGGGATTTCTATACCTCTTTTTCAAAAGATGGTAATCGGCGCTGATTATTGGTTTAATACGGAGGCAGGACCTGCATTTAATTTTTCAGTGGGATACATGTTGCGTGAAATTCGATAATATAAATGGATGATGAAGCAATACCTATATAAATTTCTGATCTTAATTTTGGTTATTAGCAGTTGCGAAGGTTTTAAAGAGGAAGTGGAGCCATCAGAATCTTATGTGGCTGATAAACCCATTATCATTGAATATAATGGTTCCGAGCTATATGTTACACCTGTTGACCAGTCTGCAAGCATTTCCTGGGGTAGTGATCCCTCAACTACCGATGCAACTTCTTTAACAGACGGGGCTTTAAATACTCAAAGAATTGTTGATAGCCTGGGACCTGGAAATTATGCCGCGTATCTTTGTGATACCTTGTCTGCATACGGATATGAAGACTGGTATTTGCCATCAAAAGGGGAATTGAATGCTTTGTTTCAGCATAAGGATGAAATAGGTACTTTGGAACCCTACTTTTACTGGAGCAGCACTGAAACCAATGAATACTGGTCCTGGGGACAGGATTTTTATGATGGTGTGCAGGATACCACAAGAAAATATCATTATGAATATGTGAGATGCGTGAGGAAAGAATAGAAGAAGCCCCTTATCTAACCTTAAAGCCAATTATCAACACATCATCCACCTGGCTTATATTGCCTTTCCATTCAATGAACTCTTTGTCAAGTAATTTTTTTTGTTCATTAAAAGGTTTGTCATGAATCCGGGTCAGAAACTCTTTAAAAGGTTTGTATTTATATTTTTTCTTTTTGGGCCCTCCGAACTGATCAGGAAATCCGTCAGAAAATATGTAAAATGCAGTTCCTTTTTCAATGTTTAGTTCATGGTTGGTGAAAGGTTTATCCGCTCTCATGTGAATCCCGATCGGCATTCGGTCGCCTTTAATAACCGAAAGTGTTCCGTTTTCAATATAATAGAGCGGGTTGTTGGCACCTGCAAACTGCATACTTTTTTTATCCGGAGAGACAATACACATAGCCATGTCCATTCCATCCTTTGCTTCGTCCGATTTTCCTTTTTGTTTAAGGGCGTGGATAACATCTTTTCTGAGTTCGTCCAGGATCTTTCCGGCATCTGCTTCCTGGTATGAACTGATGGCCTTATCGAGAAATTCAGTGCCCAGCATACTCATGAAAGCACCAGGCACTCCATGTCCCGTGCAATCAGCAGCAATAATGAAGACATATCCGTCCTTTTCCTGGATCCAGTAAAAATCTCCACTTACGATGTCCCTCGGTTTGAAATAGACAAAACTCCCAGGGAAATGAGCATGTATAAAATCTTCGGGCGGAAGCACAGCGGATTGAATTTTCTTTGCATAATGGATACTTGCTGTAATCGATTCGTTTTTTTCTTCAATAAGTTCTTTCTGAGTGGTTATCTCCTCATTTTTTTGTTCCAGGTCCTCGTTTTTCTCCTCAATCTCATTCTTTTGCCTGGCCAGTACGGAGTTTTTCTTTCTAACAGTAATAAAACCAATAAGAATCAGTATAACAATTACACTTAGGAGGATTAGCACCCATTGGGCTCTTTTGCGGGCTTCATTTTGTTTTTCTATTTTTAGTTGTTGTTTTTCCTTTTCCGATTCCAACAAGGCAATCTCCTGTTCTTTTTCCTTTCTCTGAGCTTCCTCCAGTTCTTTTTCTCTTTCAAGCGCTGCTATTTCTTTTTTTCGCAACTGAGCTTCGTGTCTTTCTTTTGTCAGTTCCATTGATTGCATGATCCGTTCTTTCTCTGATTGCTGTAGTTCTTTATCGCGTTTCAGCAATTCTATTTTTTGTTCTCTTTTTTCTGCTTCAAGCCTGAGCTTTTTAACAATCAGGTCTTTCATTTCTTCATCGGCAATTGAAAGCTGAAGCTGCTTTTCCGATTTTTCAAG
>CAZWHH010000408.1:0-2754 GCA_964633615.1 uncultured Bacteroidales bacterium
TGGATATCCAGATGGGGAGGTTTAAAATAGCTCTGGAAAGAGCCCTTACGACACCAGGTCTTAAGAAAATAGTTTTTATTCATGGGATAGGCAATGGCAGACTTCGTTATGAGTTGAGAAATTATCTTGAAAGACATTACCCTGAGTTAGATTTTCAGGATGCTTCTTTTAAAGAATATGGATATGGAGCAACTTTGGTTTTATTGAAAAATAAACAGTAAATTTTTGAGTTATAAATAACGAAAAGGAAAAGTAAACAGCAGGCTGGTTTATCGATACGCTTCAGGCGTATAGGAAAGTCCGGGCAACAAAGAGCATCATGCTTCTGAAAAGAAGATATCCGTAAGGGTATGTGGCTGTAACAGAAAATAACCGCCGGGCATTTGCCTGGCAAGGGTGAAAAGGTGAGGTAAGAGCTCACCAGTATTTCGGGTGACCGGAATAGATGTACAGCTCCATGAGTTGCAAGGCCATGTATATCAACATTCAAGGGTTGCTCGCCCAATGTTGAGGGGTAGGCCGCTCAGATAAATGATAAACCTCTCTTTTTGAGGGCACAGAACCTGGCTTACAAGCTTGCTGTTTTTCTTAATATTTATTTTGATATTCTAAAGATATTAACTTTCCTTTGCAATAAATTTATTAATAATTAAAACTATATTTTATGTCAATTGAAAATCAAAAAGTTGTATCTGTAACTTATGAACTAAGCATTAATGATTTCGATGGAGAAGTTGTTGAAACTGTAAAGGAAGAAAAACCATTGACTTTCCTTTTCGGTGTTGGAAATATGTTAGAAACTTTTGAAGAAAATATTAGAGGATTAAATCCTGGCGATGATTTTAAATTTAAAATTGAAAGCGATAAAGCATATGGCCAGGCTAATGAAGAAGCTATTGTTGATTTGCCTAAAAATATTTTTGAAGTAGAAGGAAAAATTCCTGAAGATCTGTTAAAAGAAGGAAATTATATTCCCATGCAGGATCAGGAAGGGAATAAATTAGATGGAATTGTTCTTGAGGTGTCTGACGATCAGGTAAAAATGGATTTTAACCACCCGCTCGCTGGTGATGATTTATTCTTCAAAGGGAAAGTGCTGGAAGTGAGAGATCCTTCAGAAGAAGAATTAAAACAAGGGCATGCAGATACTTCAGCAGGAGTATAATTTTGGAACAGTATTTGATTAGCTCTATCTAAACCAAAATCAAACATTATGAAAAAAATATTCTTATTATTAACAGCCCTCTTAATGGTTGGAACGCTTCATGCCCAAATAAAGTTTGGAGCTAAAGCTGGAATAACCTATTCTTCATTCAATATTGATGAAACTTATGATTTGACAGATATCCAGGATATCTCAATTGATGAGTTGGATGTTGAGCAGAAAGATATGCTTGTAGGCCTTCAGGGAGGTTTCTTTGGTCGTATAACCATAGTAAACTTTTTTGTTCAGCCTGAGCTTTTATTTACTACTGCCCGATCGGATGTTAAAGTAGAATCTACACTGGAAAATGGTGAAATAACTGAAACAATTAAAGAACAAAATTTTAATAAAGTAGATATTCCTATAATGGCTGGTTGGAAATTTGGCCCTGCCAGAATTCAGGCTGGTCCAGTAGCTTCCTTTGTGGTTAAAAATCAATCGGCTCTCAGTGCGGTTGCTAATAATTTTAGTGAAGAGTTTAATAAAGCTACATGGGGCTATCAGGTTGGTGTAGGTTTAGATGTGTTGAAAACAGTTACTCTTGATGTAAAATACGAAGGCAGTTTATCGAAACTGGGTGATAAAGTCCGATTTGCAGGAGAACCCAGAGAGTTTGATAGTAGGCCCCGCCAACTCATTGCAACTGTGGGTATTTTCTTCTAAGATTAAGATATTAACAAAATTAAATACCTCATTGTTAATAAAAATTACGATTTGTAATTTAATGACAATGAGGTGTTTGTTTTTATAAATAATTATTATTTTTTATCTATGTACTCGTTTCCTTTATTCTATCATTCATAACTGATTTCTTCCAGTTGATAAAAAAAAATTAAATCAATGTTTTGTGGTTTGTATAAAAAACCTACATTTGCGCCACTAAATTTTAAACAAGATTTGCAAGTAACTGGTATATAATCACTAATATTTATCGAATTTTAAATTTAAAAATTAATCTTTATGGTACACAGAACCATAAATAAAAAAATGATTGTTTTATTACTGATATTTTTCGGTAAAATTGTAATTACTTTTTCTGATCAATCAGCAACAAAGGATATACAGGAGAATATTTCTGAAGCAAGTCTCTCGCATCGCCTGAACAACGAAATTTCAACTTTTCAGGGAATAGAAGAGTCAGAGACCAGGATTCGTCATTTTATTGATAAATGGGACATTAAAGGAGCGTCAATTGCAATCACAAAAGATGAACGTTTAATTTATGCCAAAGGGTTTGGATATGCTGATAAAGAAAGAAATATTGAAGTGGAACCTAAGCATCTTTTCCGGGTGGCAAGTATTTCAAAATTAATAACTTCTATTGCAATCATGCAGTTGAATGAGGAAGGGAGACTCAATTTGGCAGATCAGGTATTTGGAAAGAAGGGGATTCTGAATGATTCACTTTACATGCATTTTAAGGATTCCCGCGTGAAAGATATTAACGTTTATCATCTCTTAACGCACTCAGCAGGATGGGATAAATATAGTGGTGATCCTGTTTTTATGCCCTATTTGATTAGTAAAAAGATGAATAAAGAATTGCCTTT
>CAZWHH010000409.1:0-2749 GCA_964633615.1 uncultured Bacteroidales bacterium
GTAAGTTGGTCTACATGCTTAAATTTCTGTTCATCTCTGATTCTTTCAATGAAGTGAAGTGTGATTTTTTGGTCATAAATGTTTTCTTCAAACTCGAAGAGGTGGACTTCAATGGACTTTTTATATCCATGTTTGTTTATAGTAGGCCGTTCCCCAATATTTAGCATTCCTTTGTGCAGATGGGGGCCAACACTTGTTTTTACGGCATAAACGCCGTCCCGTGGAATGAGTTTATAACTTTCAGGAATTTCTATATTGGCTGTTGGGAATCCTATTTTTTTGCCAATCCGGTTACCACCAACTACCTTCCCACGGATAAAGTATTCGTACCCCAGGTATTGGTTGGCAGTTTTAAGGTTGCCTTCAAGCAATTGTTTGCGAATCATAGTGCTACTGATGCTTGATCCTTTGTCTTTTTCAGGATCTACCCTGGTGAGTTTGAAATTATTGCTTTGAGCACATTCCTTTAAATCCTGATAATCACCTCCCCTGTCTTTTCCAAAATGGTGATCATGTCCAATTAACAAATGGGAGACTTTAAGCTTGTTTACAAGTATATCTTCAACGAACCTGCAGGCACTCATTCTGCTAAATTCTTTTGTGAAAGGCAATATTACCAGATGAGCAATGTGCTGTTCTTCCAGCAGTATCTTTTTTTCTTCAAGCGTATTTAATAATCTTAAAGAATCAATGTCATCACTTAAAACAAGCCTTGGATGGGGCCATAATGTGACTATAACTGACTCACCCTTTTCTTCTTGAGCGAGGGTTAATAATTTACTGATTACTTTCCTGTGTCCCAGGTGGACCCCATCAAAAACACCGATGGTAATTACCGGTTTTTGGATATTAAAGGTATTTAGATCGGTATGAACTTTCACAATTTTTGTTTCTGATTTTACTATATTAATTTGATTAAGCGTTCAAAGATAAAAAAGTAAATAATACATTAAATAACTTTTGCTTGTAAACATTTTTTTAATATTCTTGTAGAAAAGAATTAAGATTTGAATGGAATAATATAAATCATAAACAAAAGTTTCAAACAGAGAGTAAGTTTTAAAACAATAATTTTAAACCAAACCATTAAACAAGAGAATTATGAAAAAATTATTTTTATTAGCATTCATTATAATTGGTATTCAATCTTGTGATTCGCAATCCAATGAATTTAAAATAGAGGGGAAAGTCAATAATTCAGACAATGAAAAAGTTTATTTGTCAGAAATGAAAGTGGATAAAGTGGATAAGATTGATTCTGTTCAGATTAAGGATGACGGGACTTTCATTTTCAAAGGATATACCAATATTCCAAAATTTTACATGATCCAGGTCTCTCCGCGTAACTCGGTAACACTTATTGTAAAGCCGGGAGAGGAGATCAAATTGACAGGGAATATTCAAAATCTTAGTGAAACATACGATGTAGAAGGTTCAGCGGGGAGTCAGAAAGTGCTTGAGCTTAATCAGAAATTAGGAGCAACCATTACTACAATTGATTCCCTGGGTCAGGTTTTCAGAAATAATCCGGATAAGGAACCCGGTGAAAAGTTGAGGGCAAGATTGAATGAAGAGTCACAAAAATTAGTACAGGATCATAAAGAGTATACAAAACAGTTTATTGATAACAACCTGGAGTCTTTAGCCAGCCTTATGGCTCTTTATCAGCAAATTGGTCCGAGGAGTTATGTTTTAAATCCCAAAGAAGATCTGGCTTATTATGAAAAAGTGGATTCCTCGCTGATGTCTTTGTATCCAAATTCTGAGCCGGTTAAATCTCTTCACTCTCAATTGGCAGATTACAAGGCACAAATTAATGCCAATCAGAAGAGCAAACAAAAGCTAAGCATTGGCCAGGTGCCTCCTGAAATTGCTCTTCCAAATCCACAGGGAGATACTGTTACACTGAGTTCTCTGAGAGGAAAGTATGTGCTTCTTGATTTCTGGGCTTCATGGTGTAAGCCTTGTCGTGTTGAGAATCCGAATCTGGTGAAAGCCTATAAAAAATATAAAGAGGAAGGATTTGAAATTTACCAGGTGTCTCTTGATAAAAAGCGTTCGGCATGGCTTAATGCTATTGAAAAGGATAACCTTAACTGGGTACATGTGAGCGATCTTGAATTTTGGAATTCCAGTGCCGCCAGAACATATAATATCAGGAGTATTCCGGCCAGCTTTTTGCTGAATAAAGAAGGAGAGATTATTGATAAAAATTTAAGAGGCGATGCCCTTCACAAAAAATTGCATGAGATATTTAAATAATACATGTTTAGATAAAAATAAATCCTAAGTGTTTTTTGTTTTCTAAATATAAAAAAAAATATAATCGGACAATTATTCCCTTTATCACTGTTGTCGCGGAAAAGTAACATAGTTAATGCCGTATTTATATGAAAACTATGAAATAAAGGGAATTTTATTGCCAAAAAAATTTGTGTGTTGTAATGAAGAATGTATCTTTGCAAATAGAATAATTTAATTTAATGTACATTATGAAAGAAGGAACAGTAAAATTTTTTAATGAAGTCAAGAAGTTTGGATTCATTAAAGACTCAGAATCAGACAATGAATACTTCGTACATGCATCAGATCTTATTGATAGTATTCAAGAAGACGACGAAGTGACTTTTGAACCGAAAGAAGGAGAAAAAGGCTTATATGCAGTAAATGTTAAACGCGTATAGGTAAATATAGGTTATTATCTATTATTAAATCCTTAGCTTCACAATTTTTTGTGAGGCTTTTTTTT
>CAZWHH010000410.1:0-2737 GCA_964633615.1 uncultured Bacteroidales bacterium
TTAGTTATTTTATCATCCTGGGTTTTTACTGCTTCAATTAATATGGGGATAAACTCCTGGTAGGCAACTGCTAAATCTCCATCAGGGCCCTTTTTTGTCAATTCTGGCAATATGTTTTCAATTTCCTGGGCAATAACACCATAATGCTTCCCTTTCTCAAAACCTTTATCAGGAAAATCATCCGCTTTCCATTGAAAACTTACACCTCTAACATTTCTAATTAAATCGACAGCCCCATCAATATTTTCTATACTTTCTTTGTACCGGATATCAGAACTGTGCCAGCCACCTGTGGAATAAGAAGAACCATTCACATAAAATCTATAGGAACCAGGATTCGTGGTATTAATAGCAATATGATTGTTATCTGTAATAACAAAACTTGGATTAGAATAGGAAGCATTCCATATCTCAAAATTACTTTGACGACCAGATACTCCTGAACCACAAACCTGTAACACATAATCTCTATATGCTGTGGTATTTTCCATCTTAATAGCAGTTACATTATTAGAAGAACTTCTCAATGTTAAATTATGTGAAGGATTCGTTGTTCCTATCCCAACCTTACCCTGAAAATAAGCCCTTGAATAACCTCCTGCTGACGATCTTGATCGAAGCCAAAAGTCAACTCCGTCATTCTCGTCCAATACATAAATTGGATAGGTATAATTTGCATCATCATTGTCATAGTTTGATATTCTAAGCTTATAACCCTGGGCATTATGACCTGAATTAGATCCACCTGCTAAATTAAGTTGTGCTGCAGCGTTGCCGGTTGCACCGCTAATTTCCAGCTCGCCATTTAAGCGTAAAAACCTATTGTCAAACTCCCCATACATGAATGCATTGTTTGGTCCTCCAGCCGTATTGCTTATATACAAACGATTTGAATTAGTTTCACCATTTCCTGCACCGTAACCAATAAAGACATTTCTGTGACCAGATTCATTTGCCCATCCTGCAATTCTGCCTATCACCACATTTTCATATCCGGTTGTATTATTCCATCCCGCCTGATCACCAATTAAAACATTACTGTAACCAGTGGTGTTTTCCATACCCGAAGCCACACTTACAAATACATTGCTATAACCAGTGGTATTATTTTCACCTGCCCGCTGACCAATGCAAATATTCCCATCACCTTTAGCATATCTTCCAGAGTATGGACCAATAAATATATTGTTTTCACCATCATCATGATTAAGTCCGGCATCATTCCCTATAAATACATTATTATTTCCTGTGTCATGGTTTCTACCAGCCTTATGGCCTAAAAATACATTATTTGATGAACTCACATTGTATCTGCCTGCCTCATAGCCAATTAAGACATTTTTAAATCCATTTCCATTTGTTCCGGACCTGCTACCCAGAAAAACATTATAATTACCACTTGTATTTGAATAGCCGGATTCGTTTCCTATAAAAATGTTATCATCTCCAGTAGTATTGTTTCTACCTGAATAATATCCGGAAAAGGTATTTCTTGTACCTGATGTATTTGAAAAACCGGCCTGATAACCCTGGAAAACATTATAATTTCCATTTAAATTAGAATAGCCTGCATAATAACCGATAAAGATATTCATATAACCACCGTGGTTGTTATATCCACTGCGATTTCCAATAAATATATTCGAATAACCATCGTAATTTGAGTATCCGCTACTATTGCCGATAAAAATGCTTGATTCTCCTGAAATGTTATTATAACCTGCTAAATTTCCTATAAATACATTATTTGATCCTATTGTATTGCTAAATCCAGCTTTATCCCCATAAAAGGAGTTTTCATCTCCTTGAGTATTACTATAACCAGACGAATCACCTACGAAAGTATTATAACTTCCAATAGTATTTGAATAGCCCGCAAAAGATCCCAAAAAGGAATTATTTAATCCGGATGAGTTTGAGTAACCACTTTGATATCCAAGGAATGTATTGTAGTTTCCTTGTTGATTAGCAAAACCTGTTTGATATCCTATAAATAAATTTCCTATTCCAACCGACGTATTATAACCACTCTGATACCCCATGAATGAATTGCTTTCACCGTTGGTAATAGAATATCCGCTTTCATATCCTAATGTTGAATTGTACAAACCAGCTTTCAATTGCTGACCACTTTCATGTCCGATAAAATAATTCTCCGTGGTTATATCCATGAATTTTTTTGTTGTTCCCTTTGCATTGTTTCTTCCGCTAACGGCGAAACCACCAACAGGGCCCTTTTCCTGCTCGTTGATGTAAATGCGGGTACTGTCGGGGGTTACTTTCATGACTTTGTATTCTCCCTTGGTGGTGTTCCTGCCACTTACAGCAAACCCACCTATGGGGCCTTTTATTTTCGAAGCGTCATTTAAGTAAATAGTTGTTCCATCTGGAGTTACACGCATGACTTCATATTCGCCTTTAGGTCCTTTATTCGTATTTCTTCCGCTCACGGCAAATCCTCCAATAGGTCCTTTTGCAGACTCATTGATAAAGATTCTTGTGCTATCGGCTGTAACTTTCATAACTTCGTATTCCCCTTTGTTGGTGTTTCTTCCGCTTACGGCAAAACCACCGATTGGCCCTTTGCCAAGAGATGTATCATTGACATAGATTTGTGTTCCGTAAGGAGTCACCCTCATCACCTCATATTCTCCTTTGTGGTTTTTATTGGTATTTCTACCGCTCACGGCAAAGCCGCCAATGGGTCCCTTAGGGTTGTCCTCATTAACATAAACTT
>CAZWHH010000411.1:0-2734 GCA_964633615.1 uncultured Bacteroidales bacterium
TTCGAGATGTCCGTTGTGGTGTTTTTTTTTAGAGCAGAGAATTTTGTTTAGGAGGGTTCCCGTCTCAGAAACATCATCTTTCCAATCTCTCGCATGTAAAAGTCCGAACTTTGTGCCAGTGTGAAGTACTTTCCCAGGAACATTGAGTAATATTTCAGTTTTATCTGTTTTAACCCAACGTATGATTCTCTTTATTACAAATCTTAATGAAGGAATTATAATAACAACAGCTATTATCCCTAAAATATACTTTATCCAATTCATTGTCTGCAATACGTTTTTATGGAAGCATAAGCCACGGTTGTTTTTTATTTTTGTATAGCGTATAAAGATAACAATTTTCCGGGAACCTATAAATGTAAATTAATGTGAGTTTGATGTAGTGAACAACCTTTTATTTGGCTGATATTCAGACATTAATCTTTATGGCACGAGCTTGTAGCTCGTGCCCCTCCCGGAAAAGTTTGTTATAACCCTTTAATGATAGGATGGCGGCATACCCTCGTATTTTATCACGAATTCAGGCTTATTGCAGAAAAGAAAACTTTCGTTACGGTGGTCGCGTTCATCAAGCCCGATGCGTCGGAAAACATCTGCCCAGGTGGCTACATCGGCGTATTTTTTCACCCGGTCATTTGTAACAGGCTGATCCTCCCACTCGGGGTGTATGCTGACCATTTGTGCATAAATATGTTCAGCATGGTCTTCAAACTGGGCATTAAAATGATAAGCCCCTCTAATATTTACCCAGGCCAGGAATTTTGACATACCCACGTACGTAAGCACGATAAAAAAAGTAATTGGTGGCCAAAGATACCATGGATCTTTAAGTCCGTCTTCTTTGATTTTTTCATGGTTCACATGAAGGTGATCATACTCGTTATCTTGTGCATGACGTCCCCATTCAATCACTTTTTTGGCTCGGTTTACCTTGTTGGTATTCCGAAAACGATGAGTAATCTTAGTGTACTGTCTTATTTCCCATGCGCGGTATGGTATAGAAGCCAATATTTCAAGCAGTTTGGCTTTTCCCAGGGTTAATTTGCGTCCGGCAACCAAATCCATAGTGAAGAAGAAAAATTTTGCTGCTATGCTGTAACGATATCTTGCTCTCGCAAGTGATGCCTGTTGTTCGGCTTTAAGATCAATTGTTTTCATGTACCTTAAATTTTTAATTTGTTAAAACACTGTTTATTCATATTGTATAGTGGTTGCAAAGAACCTTTAATAGCATGGTTTTTTTATTCTGTTTTAAAGTTTATTTCATAATTCTTCATTGATATTCCACTGGGAGTTTTAAAAGCCAACCCTGTTAAAACAAACTGATATTCTTTATTTCTTTCCAATTGCCATTCTATGATGATTGATTTTCTATCTTCAGAATAACTTACGTTTTCTATACCAGGAAAAGCTTTTTTACCTTTGTTTCCGTAGTTTATAGAGTAGCCTTCTCCACTTAGCTTTCGGTCAAAATTTATAGTTATTTTTTTTAAAGAAGGCTTGACATTTTGATCACCATTTGAAAACTCACTGATTGAAACTACTTTGGGCCGTTTTTTGTCAAATTCTTTCGTATATGTGTCAATATTATCAGCATACTCAGTGTAGGCTTTAGCAAGGTTGGGCATATATTCCTCCAGGGTTTGGTATTGGCTTCTTTGGTTGTCATAATTTTCAAGTTCACTTACCAATTCTTTTATCCACAGGAAACCTTTGTTTAATTGTGTATTTATTTCATCTTCAATCAGTTGCTGATCAAAATCGTGGTCTTTCATATATTTGATAACGGCTGCCCTTACTAATGACTCGTTAAGCATTATTTGCCAATTTCCATAAGCTTGGGTTCTCATCTCGTTTTCTACAGCTTTATAGAGGATTTTTCCATTTTTTTCGAATGGAACAGTATCTTTTTCTAACAGGTAGTTAACAAATGAATGATTAAACTCGTGTAATAGTGTGGGGAAATAATTGTTTACAGGAAATTTAGCCATTCCTGAGCTGTCTGTTCTCCAGGTTCCCATGATGGCATAGACTTCACGCTGCCCGTTGGAATACTCTATTGATGGGCCGTAGCTTCCCCCACCGTTCCCCAGGCCTATAACAATATTGAATTTTTCGTTTGGTTCTTTTCCGTAAAATTCTGTGTACCAACCTATATCCAACTTTTTGTAAACAGGAAGGAATCTTTTACTTGCTTCGTGATACAGGTTTTGGTTTGCTCTGAAAAACTGTTCAGATTTTGAGTCTTTATAGAATTCTTTAAGAAGTTTAACAAATTCTTGGGCGTTTTCCTTTCCCCAACGCTCATCAGGAATTTTGTCAGTAAACTTCACCAATGGAGAAAAATTTTTTTTCAAATGAATTGCCATCCTCATAACAGCATCATAAGATACTCCGTTTTCCTCTCTTAACTGCTTTGAAAATTGGATTAGTTTGTGGTCTTTATATGGTTCGTAGTGTTCATAAATTTTATCAGTATAAAGTTTAAATTTCTCTGAACTGTATTCAGGGCTTTCTGCAAGTCGAAAAACGATACTTAGCAATTCTACTCTTTCATCAACCTTTGGTTGTTCCAGGATAATACTTTTTTGTCCGAAACTATAGAGAGTTAGACAAACTAAAAATAAAGTTAAGATTTCTTTCATTGGTGTCTGATTTTTATTTAAACTGCCGCACAACGTTTAGCTAAATATGCAGTGCCAACGACAGGAAACATTGCATATGTAGTACTTTA
>CAZWHH010000412.1:0-2730 GCA_964633615.1 uncultured Bacteroidales bacterium
CCACCATCTTATGAATATCCATGGAGCGCAACCGGTTTTTGCTGCCGTCCTTGATATAACCTTTGGAAGCATCGATCATAAAAATGCCTTCCCTGTTTTTGGCAGTTTCCTTGTCAATGACAATGATGCATGCAGGAATACCGGTTCCATAAAATAAGTTTGCAGGCAACCCGATAATGCCTTTAATCAATCCGCGTCGAATGAGCTCCCTGCGGATATCCGCTTCTTTATGGCCTCTGAACAGCACTCCGTGCGGCAGAATGATGGCTCCTTTCCCTGTACTTTTAAGGGAAGCGATCAGATGAAGCAAAAAGGCATAATCCCCGTTTTTGGCCGGCGGCACACCGTATTCAAAACGATTGAACTCATCATGAGCCGGATTCAGTCCATTGATCCAGGATTTATGGGAAAAAGGCGGATTGGCCACAGCAAAATCAAATGTTGCAAGACTCCCGTCTTCATTTTTAAAATAGGGCCGTGAAAGTGTATTATCCCTCCAGAGTTCAGCAGTCGGGTAATCATGCAAAATCATATTCATTTTGGCCAGGGCCCAGGTGGCATTGTCGTTTTCCTGCCCGAAAATAGACATACCCTTAGGCGCTTCATTGGCTGCTTTCAGCAAAAGAGAACCCGATCCGCACGTCATATCATATACTGTCTGGTCTTGTTTGGTTTGCTCTCCAATACCAACAATTTTAGCTATCACAGTGGAAACTTCTGCCGGAGTATAGAATTGTCCTTTGCTTTTCCCGGATTCGGTAGCAAAATGACGCATCAAATATTCGTATGCATCTCCCATCAGGTCGTCGCCTTCTGCGCGATTAGCTCCCAAATCCAGACGTTCAAATATGGATATAAGTTTAGACAACCGATCTTGTTTGTCCTTACCGGTACCCAGTTTGGTGTCATCATCAAAATCAGCCTGGTCAATTACTCCTTTAAGTTTATTCGCTTCGGCAAATTTGCTAATAATGGTATTAATCTTCTCCCCGATATCCTTTTTCCCTTTATAGGATTTCATATCCTCAAAACTGCCTCCCTCCGGAACATACAATAGACTATCCGGGTCACCGGCATATTTGTCGGTCACGTATTTCATAAAAAGCAGGGTGAGGATGTAATCCTTATATTGCGAAGCGTCCATTCCTCCCCGCAATTCATCGCAAGATTGCCAGATGGAGCTGTAAAGTTGTGATTTCTTGATGGCCATGGTTGTAACTTTAGGTTATGTGTTTCCTTTTTTTATGTTTTAAAGGAATACTAAGTTAAAATTTTTGCCGGGAAGTTGTTCTGTAGAGGAAAGGTTTTTGCTAAATCATTGATAATTAAAATATTTAGTAGCCAATCAATTAACATATAAAACAAAATTGAAAAAATATTACTACATTCGTTATAAAGTACCGAAAGTATACTGATTTATAATTAATTAAAAAAATATGAATATTAAACTCCACAGCAAATTCAACAGAATCAATGAAGCAGATTGTAAGAAGTTTCAGAATTCTCCTCTTGATAAATACGATCTACATCATGTTGCCCATGTTATAACCCATATCTGGAATCATTTTTTGGATGACAATTACCAGGCATATTATAATAAAGGAAGTGTTACCCTACAAAAGCAAAATGACAATCATAAAGTAATCACTGTCTTTGTGGATTATGAAAACCGTCTTGCAGATAAAAACAACATTTCTATTCATGAAAATCCCATTGTTGTTTGTATCGAAATTACTCATTTGGAGCCAATCATAAGGGAAAAGATTAGAGATTATTTAAGCAATGGGTTTACATATTATTGTGATCCCAGGAATGGCTTTTCAAAATGGGCTCTACTTCCCAATACTGATCATGTATTTGATGTGCTTTTTCTTCGTCAGGGTCAGTGTGAATACCCTCTTAATGAGGAACTATGTGAAGAAATTAAACAAAACTTAGATGAAGGATTTGATAAGAATATGGAGAATGTTGGGTTGATAGTAAAAGATTAAGATTATGTTATTACAAGCTAATTCATGTAATTATATACCTGTTATTGCTGCATTTGGTGGTGTAATTCTTGGCTATTTTATTCAAAGACTTGAAAGTAGAGGCAAGGTGAAGTTATTTGTAGATCCGATTGTTTTAAAAAAAATAAACATAAGTTCTAAAAGACAAGAACCACATTATATTTACAGAACAGAATTTGGCATTCATATATATAATTCTTCATTTGATTATAAGCCATTAAGAAATTGCCAAATATTTATAAAAGAAAAAAACTCGAAAAGGGCAAAGGTTCTGTTATTAAATCCTGGTGTAGGAGATGAAGCAAATCGCAAATCTCTCAATCTGGAACCACGAAAAATAACATTTTTAGCGTTGGTTTCCGCTAATAATGAGCAAAACAATATTAAATCATTTAACGATGCAAAGTTTTATTTTAAATATCAGATACATAACAAAACCAAATATAGAAGATTAAATCCCTCTGAAGGGATAATAGAGAAAGAGTCGAAAATTGATAATTATGAGTACATAAAAACATAATTTCTCTAATTATTAATTGATTAGTGTTATTATTTCATGTTATTTGTTAAATTTGATGTAAACAAACACAAAAAGAAAATATCATGAAAAAACTAATCTACATCTTATCAATTTTATTATTGGCCTCAATAATGTATTCATGCACTAAGAAAATTGACGGTTCTTCTCAGGAGAAACTAAAAACATCAATTGATGAAATTA
>CAZWHH010000413.1:0-2728 GCA_964633615.1 uncultured Bacteroidales bacterium
AGGACGGCAGAAGAGGAGCTCTTATGCTCACCATCTCCATAAAACATCCCGATGCGGAAAGTTTCATTGATGCAAAAATGGAAACCGGTAAAATTACCGGGGCCAACGTCTCTGTCAAAATCGATCACGAATTCATGGATGCCGTGATTAATAACAAACCCTACCAACAGCAATATCCCATCGATTCACCCAATCCATCTTTCAAACAAACAGTGGATGCAAGACAGTTATGGGAAAAAATAGTACACAATGCCTGGAAATCAGCAGAACCCGGGATTCTTTTCTGGGACACTATTACAAATGAGTCTGTTGCAGACTGCTACGCCGATAAGGGTTACAGAACCGTTGCCACCAATCCCTGCGGCGAAATACCACTTTGTCCGTATGATAGTTGCCGTCTGCTGGCAATTAATCTTTTCAGCTACGTTGACAATCCTTTTACTGAAGAAGCAAAATTTAATTTTGATAAATTCAAAACCCATATATCATATGCACAGAGAATTATGGATGATATCATCGACATTGAAGTAGAAAAAATTGATGCCATCATCAAAAAAATTGAAAATGACCCGGAAGATTTTGAAATAAAAAGAGTGGAGTATAATCTCTGGAAAAACATACGCAAAAAAGCACTCGAAGGACGAAGAACAGGGGTAGGGATTACCGCTGAAGGAGACATGCTTGCCGCACTCAACCTTCAGTACGGAAGCGAAAACGCCATCGATTTCTCCGAGGAGATTCACAAAACCATCGCCCTTGAGGCATATCGTTCTTCTGTGAATATGGCCAAAGAAAGAGGTCCTTTTGAAATATACGAAAGCGAAAAAGAACAGGACAACCCCCTGATCAATCGCCTGAAAAATGAAGACGAGCAACTGTACAACGATATGATCAGTTTCGGAAGAAGAAATATCTCATTGCTAACAATTGCTCCCACAGGAACAACCAGCCTGATGACACAGACCTCATCAGGTATCGAGCCTGTATTTATGCCCGTTTACAAAAGACGAAGAAAGGTCAACCCCAATGATTCAGAATCCCAGATTTCTTATGTGGATGATGTGGGAGATTCCTGGGAAGAGTACAATGTCTTCCACCATAAATTTATGGACTGGCTGAAAACCAAAGGTTATAACCCGGATGAAGTAAAACAATACAACGATGATGAAATAGATGAGGTGATTAAAAAATCACCCTATTTCAAAGCTTCTTCAAACGATGTAAACTGGGTAAGTAAAGTGAAAATGCAGGGACGAGTTCAAAAATGGGTCGATCACTCCATTAGCGTTACGATAAACCTTCCCGAAAAAGCAAAAGAAGATCTCGTTGGAGAACTCTATGTAACTGCCTGGGAAAGCGGATGTAAAGGGGTCACTGTTTACAGAGAAGGTTCACGATCCGGAGTCCTTCTATCCAACAAAAAACCTAAAGATAAAAACGATTTCAAACGTCCAAAAATACTCGAAGCGGAAGTGATCAGATTCAAGAATAATGATGAAGACTGGATCGCTTTCGTAGGCATCAAAGATGGCAGACCTTACGAAATATTCACCGGACTGGCTGATGAAGAAGTATTGCCGATTCCTAAATCAATCACTAAAGGCAAGATCATCAAAGTGAAAAATGAACAGGACAAAAGCCGATACGACTTCCAGTATACCGATAAATTCGGATACCAGAATACCCTGGGAGGCATTAGTCACATGTTCAACAAAGAATTCTGGAACTATGCAAAATTAATATCCGGAGTGCTAAGACATGGAATGCCACTGCCTGATGTAGTCACCCTGGTGTCTTCACTCAGACTGAATACAGAAACTATAAATACCTGGAAAAAAGGAGTGGAAAGAGCCTTGAAAAAATACATCCCCGATGGTACAAAAGCAAGAAAAGGAACAAAATGTGAAAATTGCGGAGATAAAAATCTGATATACCAGGAAGGCTGCTTAATCTGTCAAAGCTGCGGATATTCTAAATGTGGATAATCAATTCATCTTAAAAAAAACCGGATGTCGTGAAAGGCATCCGGTTTTTAGGTTAAAATTGAAGTTCCTTTTATTTCTCCAGTTTCTCCCGTATTTTTTCAATCATTACTTTTGTCATCTTCTCCAGATCAAACTCATCTTTCCATCCCCAGTCTTTCTGTGCTGCCTCATCACTGATTCTCCTGGGCCACGATTCCGCAATTTTTTGCCTGAAATCAGGCTTGTAAGTTACTTCTAACTCAGGAATGTATTTCTTGATCTCTTCTTCCAGTTCCCCGGCAGTAAAACTGATACCTCCCAAATTATAACTGGAGCGCACTTTAATATTCTCTTCCGGGGCTTCCATAAGCTGAATAGTAGCATTCACGGCATCATCCATATACATCATAGGCAAAGCAATATCTTCGGATAAGAAACATTCATATTTTCCGCACCGGATGGCTTCATAAAAAATCTCCACGGCATAATCCGTAGTTCCACCACCCGCTTCTGTCTTATAACTGATCAATCCGGGATAACGAAGACTGCGAATATCCATTCCATATTTTTCATGATAATATTCTACCCATCTTTCCCCGGCCAACTTACTGATCCCATAAACCGTGGTCGGTTCCATTACGGTTACCTGTGGAGTATCCCATTCGGGAGTGGAAGGTCCGAAAGCGCCCATTGAACTGGGCCAGAATACTTTATTAACCTTCTTCTCTTTGGCAACATCCAGCACATTAAACAAACTGTTCATA
>CAZWHH010000414.1:0-2721 GCA_964633615.1 uncultured Bacteroidales bacterium
ATTGATTTTTTCTCAATTTATTTGGAAAACAACATAGAAACCCTCCGGGTTTGTACGTTTTTCACCATATTTTTGTTTGTTCCAATCTGTTCCTCCATCGCAGGTGAGAGCTTGGAGGTCGTGCTTTTGTTACACCCGGTTTATCAACATCCATTCCCAACCACCGGATGCCGGAGGCATCCAATATTTATAGAAAAATCAGCGGTTTTCTACACCGATTCCGGAGGAATCGCATGTTTTTATTAAAACCCATGAAGCCGCCAGGCGGTATGTCCTGAAAAATCATTCCCCGTTTGAAGGCCATAGCATGATCCCAATTTTTTCTCAACATTCTCCTCCACCCATATTTTTCAAACAAAACTTCAAAAACCTACACCCAAAATTTTAATACATAGCTAAAACTTTCTACATTTGCATCATTTGTATTTGTAATTATTAAACTAAAAATCCATGTACAGGACACATACTTGCGGCGAATTAAGAATAGAACATACCAACCAGGAAGTAACCCTTACCGGCTGGATTCAACGAATCCGGGAGCTGGGCGGAATGACCTTCATTACCTTGCGTGACCGATATGGTATTACCCAATTGGTTTTTGATGAAAATACGCCTGATGAGGTACAAAAGGATATTGAAAAGCTCGGACGGGAATTCATTATTAAAGTACAGGGTAAAGTACAGGAACGAAGCAGTAAAAACCCGAAGATGCCGACAGGTGATATCGAGATTCCTGTGCAGGATCTGGAAATTATTAATCATTCTGAAGTTCCTCCTTTCACCATTGAAAATGAAACCGACGGGGGAGAAGAGCTGAGAATGAAGTATCGGTATCTTGACTTGAGAAGAGAAGTGGTACGAGAGAATATACTTTTGAGAAACAGAATGGCGCAGGAGATACGAAAGTACCTGGATGATAGATATTTTGCAGAAATTGAAACCCCTTTCCTTATAAAATCTACCCCGGAAGGAGCCCGCGATTTTGTGGTGCCTTCAAGAATGAATCCAGGGGAGTTTTATGCTTTGCCGCAAAGCCCGCAGACATTCAAGCAACTGCTCATGATTTCAGGGTACGACCGGTATTTCCAGATTGTAAAATGTTTCAGAGATGAAGATCTCAGAGCAGACCGTCAGCCTGAATTTACCCAGCTTGACTGTGAAATGGCATTCGTGGAACAGGAGGATGTGCTGGAAACATTTGAAGGACTGGCCAGACACCTGTTTAAAGAAGTAAAACAGTATGATTACAAGGAGAAATTTCCACGGATCGATTATGAAGATGCCATTAAATATTACGGTACAGATAAGCCGGATATACGGTTTGATATGAGGATCAGTGAAATTACCGGACTTGCCCAGGGAAAAGGGTTTAAGGTTTTTGACAGTGTGGCGTACATTGGAGGAATTTGTGCTAAAGGATGCGCAAGTTACAGCCGGAAGCAGCTCGACCAGCTTACTGATTTTGTAAAAAAACCCCAGGTGGGTGCCAAAGGATTGGTTTATGTGAAATATAATGAAGATGGTAGTTTCAAATCATCTGTAGACAAATTTTTTGGCGGGGAGGATTTTAAAGAATGGGCTACTGCCATGAACGCACATCCCGGTGATCTCATGCTTGTTTTGGCAGGAGACCGAATGCCTACATTGACAGTTTTGGGTGTGCTGCGTCTGGAAATGGGCAACAGACTGGAGCTGAGAGATAAAGATGTTTTTGCACCGTTATGGGTTCTTGATTTTCCTTTGCTGGAGTGGGATGAAGAAGAAAAACGTTACACCGCCATGCACCATCCGTTTACCTCTCCAAAAGATGAGGATATTGAATTGTTTGACAGTGATCCCGGTAAAATGCGTGCCAATGCATACGATTTTGTGATTAACGGAGTGGAGATTGGCGGAGGATCTATTAGAATTCACAATCGGGATTTGCAGCAGAAAATGTTTCGTGCTTTAGGTATTGACAAAGAAGAAGCTGAAGAGAAATTTGGATTTTTACTGAATGCCTTTAAATATGGGGCACCCCCTCATGGAGGCATTGCTTTTGGCTTTGATCGTTGGTGTGCTGTTATGGGAGGTTCTGAATCTATCAGGGATTATATTGCCTTTCCGAAAAATAATGCCGGTAGAGACCTGATGATTGATTCTCCATCTAAAATAGACTCTAAACAACTGGAAGAGTTGAATTTAAGGGTGGTTACAAAACCTAACGGTCATGGTTAATATAGATTTTATTGATTCTAAATTGATGAATAGTTAATAATTTCCAAAGAATTGTTGATAATTTTGGCCCTCAATTAAAGCAATAAATATGCATACAATATAGTTTTGTATAATAAATTAATAATAAACAGTTATGTTGGGAATAAAAAAATTTGGAAATTACTATTACCTTACTTTTCATGAGACTCAGAAATTCAATTTTCAAAATGCTTTTCAGATAGAAGAAGAAATAATGGAATATGTGAGAAAGAAACCTGATGGGATTTCCCTTGACATGTCGGGTGTGGTTTATTTTGACAGTACAGCCATTGAGTGTTTGCTTGATGTCCTCAGAAATGCGAAGTTGAATAATACCTCTTTTATCCTTAAAAATCTGACAAAAGAGGCATTAGAATATATAAACGTGATGAATCTGGATGAGATTTTCACTATAGATCAGGAGAGAAAAGAGATTATTTAGGGTTTGCTGAAAAACACAAAATAAACTTATAATGAGTGCTATAC
>CAZWHH010000415.1:0-2715 GCA_964633615.1 uncultured Bacteroidales bacterium
AAAAGCTTGAACATCGATTTATTGACTGGGTTACCGGAAATGAACAAAGAGAAGATAAATACGGTGAAGCCCTGGAACTAATCAGTGAAGCTTATAAAAACCGAAGAGAATATAAAAATGCTTCGCAATATGTGCTGGAAACAATGCTGATTGGTCCGGAAATTACTCTTTTTGCAAACAATGCAAAAAAACTGAAAGAAAAGCTTGAAATGTCATTTTTTAAACGGCTTTTCAATAGAAAAGAGATCAAGCAGGCCCAAAAGAAATTGAAAGAGACAGGAAAAAAGCACTTCAGAGACTATCATAAACCAACAGATAAAAAAATTGCCAAAAAATTATTCTCGATGTTCAAGCAGGATATCAACGAAAAGTACTATCCACCGGTTTTTGATAATAATCTGGAAAAATATGATGGAAATGTCGAAAAATATGTAGAAGCTTTATACAGCCAGTCTATATTTACAGATAAAGAAAAGTTTATGGAATTTTTGGATGACCCGGACAAAGAGACCATTACAAATGATCCGGTATATAAATTATCACAATCTGTATTTAAAAAATATCGTGGTCTTAATCAACAATCAAGACAGTTTGATACAAAACTGCAAAAAGGACAAAGACTCTTTATTGATGGGGTGATGAAAATGAAGGAAGATAAAACCTTTTACCCTGATGCCAATTTCACCATGAGACTGACCTATGGAACTGTAGGTGGATACAAACCCAAAGATGCAGTGAAATACAAATATTATACTACTTTAAAAGGCGTGATGGAAAAGGAAGATCCTGATAATTATGAGTTTGTGGTTCCCGACAAACTAAAAAAACTTTATAGGGAGAAAGATTATGGGCGTTACGGAGTGGATGGAGAAATGCGGGTTTGTTTCATCACAAATAATGACATCACTGGGGGGAATTCCGGAAGCCCCGTAATGAATGGAGAAGGTGAACTTATTGGACTGGCATTTGACAGCAACTGGGAAGGAATGACTGGCGATATTGAATTTGAAGAAGGAATGCAAAAAACAGTATGTACTGATATCCGTTATTTGCTGTTCATTTTGGATAAATATGGCGAAGTTGATTGGTTGATTGATGAAATGACTGTAATAAATTAAAAAATAATGCTACCAATAGTATAATGTAAACCTCATCTACATTCTTTTAAATTTTAAAACATTGAAATTGAAAAACTAATTTAATAAAAATCAGGGCATTAAATAATCTTTATCTAAATAAATTATTGTATAACCAAAAAAATAGTTAAAATGTTATCAAAAAAAATTAAAACCTACACAATTATTTCTGCCATTCTTATTTCTTTCCCCTGTCTGCTAAACGCGCAGATACAGGAAGAAAGGAGCCTCGATAATCTAATAAAGTCGAAACACTCATATAAAGTAAATTACAACTACGAAGAAATTGAGGGAACTCCATATCTTCAAAAAGAATTTTCTGATGGCATCCTCCATTATGCCGATAAAAACAAAAACTTAAAAAAACCTTTAAGATACAATATGTTCACGGAAAAATTTGAAATGCAACACGGAGGTACCACCTATGTACTAAACAAAGATGAAAAAGTTGATTATATCAAATACCTGGGCAAAAAATTTAAATTACTCAACTATAAAACGGAGGATGGAATAAAACAAAAGGGCTACTTAATCCAGTTGATTGATGGACAGTACCCACTTTATAAAAAAATTAAGGTGGAATACATGAATGCAGAGGAACCAACAAGTGGTTATGATACATATCAACCCCCAAGATTCTCCCGTTTAAATGATGACTACTATATGGGAATGTCAGGAGAAGTTTTTGAAATTGATTCTTATCGAAAAAGAAAATTTTTAAGACTTTATTTTAAAGATCAGAAATCTGAATTTCTTGATTATATGAAAGATAATAACATCAATCTTCGTAACGAAGATGAACTAATAAAGTTCTTTCAATACTTAAATAAATAATTTTCAAAATCACTAAAAAACAGGCACGCCAGTTATAACGTGCCTGTTTTTTTTATCTAAAAGCCAACATATCCGGCTTTGTTTATATCTTCTACAGATTTGATCTTCTTTGGAGGATCCAGTTCCTTATCCAGGAATTTATATATCTCTACTCTTATCTCCTTCGCTTTTTTAGTGTCGAGCCTGTTGAAAGAATGACCTCCCGGAACATCCTGGTAAATCTTATATTCAAAATCCTTGTTATAAGCTTTTAAAGATTTGATCAAATGCTCTACTTCAAGCACGTTCACATCAGCATCATTGGTGTTTGTATGAATTAATAATGGTACATCTTTCAGCTTATGTGCATTCCATGCCGGAGAACGCCTGCGATATTCCTCCACATTTTCATAAGCTGTCTGGCCAATATGATAATCGGCAGAGTACAGATCCCTGTATCCCTGGGTCTTATACCCCATACGGGCAATCAAATCACTCACGGGGACACCGGCATAAGCAACATCATAATGTGTTGGATGATCAAAAATATTATGAAGCGCAATCAGCCCTCCATGACTCCATCCAATAATCCCAACCCGCTTTTTGTCTACAAACCCGTAATTATCAAGCATATATTGTCGACTGGCGTCTACATCCTCTACTTCCAGTCCACCGTAATCAATCTTTTCATAATGGCGTTTCCCGTAACCTGTGCTTCCCCTGTACTCTGCAGCGACCACAATATACTGCTGAGCCATTAATTCTC
>CAZWHH010000416.1:0-2713 GCA_964633615.1 uncultured Bacteroidales bacterium
TTAGACTTACGAAAACAAAAAAAGGCTGCCATTTTTTTGTTATTAGACAGCCTCAACATTTATAGAAACGCCAACGATAGCAAGACCCTGATTCCGGAGGAATCGCACATTGTTCCATATGAAATTTACGTTAGAGCGGATAGCATGGTACGACTCCTCTCGGAGCCGGGTTCCATTCGACATTTCTTTTGCTATAGATGTTCAAACCCTCCCGGGTTTGGGCGGTTCTGTTTTCTTATTGTGTTCTATAGACATTCAATCCTTGGGGTTTCAAGGGTAGGTTTTATTTTTCAAAAAAATTTTCGATTAGGATTGATATGATTTTTCCAAACGAGGATGCTGGAGTCATCCCATATTTATAGAAAAATGTATCAAAAAAGTAATTCGATTCCGGAGGAATCGAACAAAATGATGCGGGATATTTGCTATATTTGTTTATCAATAAAAAAATTGGAAAAATGGCTGATACCTTTACTCAAATTTATATTCAGGTTGTTTTTGCTGTAAGAAGCAGAGAAGGCCTGATCCAACCCGAATGGGAAGATGATTTGTTTAAGTATGTTACCGGAATTGTAAAAAAGAAAGGTCAAAAAATGTTGGCCATTAACGGAACAAAAGATCATATTCATTTTTTTCTTGGAATGAAACCTGCATGTTGTTTGTCTGATTTGATTCGTGAAGTGAAAAAATCTACCGTTGCTTATATCAAAGAGCAAGAATATATTAAAAGTGCTTTTTACTGGCAGGAAGGTTTTGGTGCTTTTTCTTATAGCCATTCACATTTAGATAAAGTTATTCGTTATATAAACAATCAGAAAGAACATCATCAGACAAAAACATTTAAAGAGGAATACAAAGCTCTCCTGGATGCATTTAACGTTGAATATAAAAATGAATATTTGTTTGATTGGGTAGAATAATTCTCAATATTGTATGTTCGACTCCTCCCGGAGCCGGGTTCCATTCGGCATTTCTTTTGCTATAAATGTTCAAACCCTCCCGGGTTTGGGCGGTTCTGTTTTCTTATTGTGTTCTATAGACATTCAATCCTTGGGGTTTCAAGGGTAGGTTTTATTTTTCAAAAAAATTTTCGATTAGGATTGATATGATTTTTCCAAACGAGGATGCAGGAGGAATCCCATGTTTATAGAAACAAGCCAAAAGCAATGCCCTTGTTAATATTCCCAAATCCTTGCCTTAAATTCTGAAAATAATCTATTATATTAGACCCAAAAAATATGCTTTTCCCTGTTTTTTTAATGGTGCTTTCTTTTCTTACTCTATTTTTCTTTTATGCAACGGTGATTTCATTCCGGGAAAAAGAAAAAAGAGCCGCCGGCTATTTTTTCGCTTTCGGGTTTTTAATCTTGATGATTTTATTTTTTTCCGTTTTTTTACCTGCTTTTTTTCAGCAAATAATTTCTATCGTTTTTTTAGGTTTGTTTATGATTATTATGGTGTTGTTTTTTATTCCAATTCCTTTTAGGATAAAGAAAGAAGAAATTGTTCCACGTGGAAACATTGACGAACGAGATACCATGTTTTCGCGTGATCAACTGGAACCAGGAAGCCAAAATTACAAGGAATATTACCAAAGGCATCCGGAAAGCAAAGCAAAAGACGATGCTTTTCGAAAGCTCCCCGGACTGCTTACTGAGGGTTCAATGTTTTATGAACCGGATCTTTTTGCAGCGGCTGATGCCAACTTCAAAATCATTGAAAAAAACCGCCCTTTTGTGGATGGGAAAATTGCTGAAAACAAAAAGAACCATGAACCTGAGAAGTTGAGCCAATACCTGAAAGACCTGGCTAAAAAGTATGGAGCTTATAGTGCTGGGATTACCCGGTTATATAATTATCATCTTTATAGCCACAGAGGACGCCAACACAATTACGGTCAGCCTGTGGTAAACAACCATGAATTCGCCCTGGCCTTTACAGTAGAAATGAACCGGGCTTTTATCCGGAATGCCCCCAATGCCTGCTGCATTTTGGAGTCGTCTCAAAAGTACGTAGACGCCGGAATCATTGCCAACCTTCTTGCTCAATATTTAAGAGACCAGGGTTATCCTGCACGCGCTCATATTGATGGTGAATACGAAGTGGTTTGTCCGCTTGTTGCCCGCGATGCCAATCTGGGAGAGATTGGAAGAATGGGTTTGCTGATGACACCCAAACTCGGGCCGATGGTCCGCATTGCTGTGGTGACCACTTCAGCGCCCCTGTTTGTCGATAAAAGAAAAGAAGTTCCTTCGATGATCGATTTTTGCCGGGTCTGTAAAAAATGTGCGGAGGTTTGCCCCTCTCAGGCAATTTCATTCAAAGACCGGCAAGAGATTAACGGAGTACTCCGTTGGCAGATTGACCAGGAATCCTGCTTTACCTATTGGTGCAAAGCAGGAACAGATTGTGCACGCTGCGTGAGTGTTTGCCCCTTTGCCCATCCGGATAATTTTCTGCACCACATCGTGCGCTATGGCATTCGCAATTCCAAACTTTTCAGAAAATTTGCCCTCAAAATGGATGATTTTATTTACGGACGAAAACCTGCACGACTGAAGCTACCAAAGTGGAACAGTAATGACCGGAGAGTTTAGCATAAAATGAAGTCGGCAGAAAGCTGTCAGCAGCGTGCAGAGCCGTGCTTTTGTTTTTCAATGCTCATTTCTCAATGCTCCCTCTCTCATCGCTCTATCGTTGCTCCCTGCCTTCT
>CAZWHH010000417.1:0-2687 GCA_964633615.1 uncultured Bacteroidales bacterium
GTGGCGAAAGTGCATTAAGAAAAAATCTCAAAAGCAGCCAGGAGAAAAGACAGCCTCAAACTCAAAAGCAAACCACAGAACAAAATCAAGATCAGGAAGAAATAATAACCCAGGATAATGAAAATGCACCGGCGGTTAAATCACAGGAGAAAAAGGAAACAAAAGAAAATCAACAACCAGATAAAAAACAGGTAGATACAGAAGAGAAAGATACAAAAAAAGAAGAAAAGAAAGACCAGGAAGAAAAAGAAAAACAACAAGAAGTAAATAAAAAAGCCCTCTATCCGGGAAAAAGCAACGAAGAAGAGGGTAAAAACGAAGGAGTTGAAGAAGGAGAAGGAAATCAGGGCAAAGAAACAGGCTCCCCCTTTTCCGATAACTATTCTGACCAAAACAGCAAGGGAATGGGTGGCATAGATTTTAGTCTGAAAGGAAGGAACCCTGAATCTCTCCCTAAACCGGAATATAACTACCAGGAAGAAGGAAAAGTAGTAGTAGAAATTACAGTAGACAAATATGGAAATGTGACCAAAGCCAGCGCAGGAGTAAAAGGCTCTACCACCCTGAATAAAAATTTACTCCAGGCTGCCAGAAAAGCCGCGCTGAATGCAAAATTCGACCGGAAACCAAGTGCCCCGGCTTATCAAAAGGGAACCATTACATACTACTTTATTCTTCAATAACCAAACAGGGTTTGCTGAAGCACTACAGACTTTTTCAGCAAGCCCTGAATAGTCAATCCGTATAAATACTTACAAAGCATAATGCTCAATTATTTTTGATGCATCTTTCTCCAAACAGAAATGATTAACTAATGCATTTTTAAAAATATTTTTTTAACTTAGAAACTTGAATATTAATCCGTTTAGACTATGAATAAAAGGCTTATCACCTTATCTGTTTTACTTCTTTCAATAATTTTTATTTCAAATAAGTTCAACTATGGTCAACAGCCTGGTGAAAACAAAGATCAGCCAAAACAGGAAAAGATATTACAATCAGATACCCCACAGGAAGAAGAGCACAATGAAGAAGGAGGACACGATAATAATATGTATCCCCTTCTTTTTATTATATTAGCTCTTTTAATCGGGGCGGCTACCAGACATTTTTTTAGAAAAAGTCCACTCCCCTACACAGTTACGCTACTACTCATAGGATTAATATTAGGAGCCCTTTTCCGGATAGGGGCGCTGAATACCTGGGATCTGGGATTTACCCAGGTTAATGTTTCTTTTCTTCACGAATCAATAAAATGGGCAGGCCTTATCGACCCGCATCTTATCCTCTATATATTTCTGCCTACCCTGATTTTTGAAGCTGCTTTTGCTATGGATGTGCATACATTCAGAAAATCATTTGCCAATGCTTTTACTATGGCTGTCCCCGGAATTATTGTTGCCTTTTTTCTAACAGCATTCTTGGTATTGGGGATTAAACAAACCGGATTCGGTTTTAATGCGTGGGACTGGCAGTTAGCCCTCCTCTTCGGGGTGGTAATCAGTGCAACCGATCCTGTGGCTGTCGTTTCTTTACTTAAGGAATTAGGAGCAAGCAAAAAGCTGGCTACACTTATCGAAGGAGAATCCCTACTCAATGACGGGACCGCGATTGTTATTTTTATGGTATTGCTCACAGCGGTTACCGGTGGAGAAGCCGGGAACTCAGCTGTAGTTGAATTTATAAGAGTGGCAATCGGTGGAACTGCAATAGGTTTAATAATAGGCGGAATCGCTATTTCCTGGGTTAAAAAAGTATTTAATGATGCCCTGGTTGAAATTACAGTAATTATTGGAGCAGCATACCTCACCTTTTTTATCTGCGAACACTTTTTTCATGTCTCGGGAGTACTTGGATTAGTAGCTCTGGGTCTTCTTATGGCTGGAATAGGAAGAACACGCATAAGCCCGGAAGTGGAACATTTCCTTCATGAATTCTGGGAGATGGCTGCTTTTATAGCAAATACCCTAATATTTTTAATGGTAGGCGTTGTGATCGCCAGCCGGATAATCTTCTCGTTCAAAGAATTTGCCATCCTGGGAATTATTTATGTAGGAGTGCACGTCATCCGGGCCATTGTAATAGCAATTTTCTTTCCTGCCATGAAAAAAATGGGATATGGATTGACCCGGAAAAATGCCTACGTGTTATGGTGGGGCGCCCTGCGTGGAGCCATAGGACTTGCTTTAGCTCTGATTGTCGTTGGAGAAAACGCGATACCTCTTGAAATTCGACAGCAATTTCTTTTCTACACAGCCGGAATTGTAACACTTACATTGCTCATTAATGCAACTACCATAGGACTTTTGGTAAATAGCCTTGGACTCACAAAACTTGCCCCCGCGAAAGCTCTGATGCTCTACGATGCAAAAAAATACCTAAGAGAAGCTACTGAAAAATCTATTGAGAAACTGAAAAAAGACAGGTTTATCAAGAAAGCTGATTTTGAGGCTGTAAAAGAATACTTACCGGAAATGCCGGAAGAAGAACTTAAACAAGATCAGGCCATTAAGTCAAAAATAGAGGAAACGAGAAGAAGAATTCTTGAAAAAGAAAAAAGCAGTTATTGGACACAGTTTAAAGATGGTATGTTAGGAGCGACTGCTGTATCGAGATTGTCTGATGCCATCAATGAAATTATTGATCAAGGAGGAAAAATTTCTCTGTCTCAAAGAACAGATCTTGAG
>CAZWHH010000418.1:0-2684 GCA_964633615.1 uncultured Bacteroidales bacterium
CCCCTTGAAGAAGCAAGGGCCGATCTTTTTGCACTCTATTTTCTGATGGATCAAAAACTTATAGATCTGAAGGTACTACCTAATTTTGAGGTAGCTAAAACACAATATAACAATTACCTCAGGAATGGCTTAATGACTCAGCTCATAAAAATTAAACCCGGAAAAAATTTAGAGCAGGCTCATATGCAAAACAGGCAACTTATTTCATTATGGTGCTTTGAGCATGGAGCCCCTGAAAATGTGATAGAATTTAAAATTCACAACAATAAAAAATTTGTATACATTAATGACTATAAAAAACTAAGAAATCTTTTCGGTGAACTTTTAAGAGAAATACAAAGGATCAAATCAGAGGGAGATTTTGAAGCAGCCAAATATTTAGTGGATAATTACGGTACTAAAGTGGATCAGGATATCCACACCGGGATTTTAACCCGTTTCGATAAACTTAATATTGCCCCCTTTACCGGATTTATGAATCCTGAATATCAAATCATTCAAAATGGAAACCAGATAACCGATGTACAAATAAAATATATGAATAATTATGCAGAACAAATGATGAAATATGCAGAAAATTTCTCATTTTTGTCTGTAAAGCAATAATGTATCAATAAAACTTTTCACTGTGAATAAAAATAAAACAAAATCCATTAACCTATACGTAATAGATAGCGATGCATCATTTCAAAATAAAATCATCAATACATTTAAAAACAATTCAGCGTGTGACATTCATCTTTATAATTCAACGAAAGATTTCTATTATACCTTAAATTCCAACAATAAATCCAATCACTCTGACCTCCATATAGTCCTGATTACATCTAACATATCAGATCAGGAGGAAACATTTAAAACCATCAAACAAATAAAAAGAATTAATAAAAATGCAGAGATTATTCTTTTAACCGAGCAAGAAAACATGGAATACATCTCAGAAGCATTTAATAACGGGGTGTATGAGATTATAAAGAAAAATGATAATGCTTTATACCGCATTGATAATTCAATAAACGGTATTAAAAGCATGAAACAGTTCAAAAAACAAAAACAAGCCTTAAAACTCATAGCCTGGTTGTTTGGTTTTATCACTGCGGTCATGATTCTTCTATATTTTTCCTTAAGATAATTTCCAATGGCATTTGCTTCAAAGTACTTATCCAAAAACAAGATATATGATGACCATATTACCACCTCACCCGGCAAAAACCTGGAATACATCATTGTAATACCTGCTTATAATGAAGATCAAATTTCAAAAACTTTGCATTCGCTGAACAGAGCCAGGAAACCTGAAAAAGAGGTAGAGATCATTATTGTTGTAAACTCTTCTGAACAATCAGGACAAACTCTTATCGAACAAAATCGCAGGACAATTTCAGAGATTGATGATTGGAAAACTGAACATCCGGAGAGTTTCCTCAAAATTTTTGTTATAGAGAAACTCAATCTGCCTCACAAATACCTGGGGGCCGGCTATGCCCGAAAAATTGGAATGGATGAAGCAATTGCCCGGTTTAATCAAATCGATCATAAAGATGGGTTTATCATTTCACTGGATGCAGATACCCTCGTGGATGAAAATTATTTTCAGGCAATAGAAAACCATACAGAAAAAAATCCAGAAATTAATGCAGGAATTTTCTATTTCGAACATCCAACCAGTGGTACAGAGTTCAACCCGGGTATTTATAATGGCATTATTCATTATGAACTCTATTTGCGATACTATAAAAATGCCCTGCGTCATACAGGATTTCCCTATGCTTTTTACGCAATAGGGTCAGCTTTTATGGTGAAAGCAGAAGCCTATATAAAACAAGGGGGAATGAACCGAAGGCAAGCAGGAGAAGATTTTTATTTCTTAAATAAAATATTTCAACTGGGACAAATTAATGAGATAAATGCAACAAGAGTAATCCCCTCTCCCCGTCCCTCCGACAGGGTGATTTTTGGAACAGGCCCTGAAATAAAAAAGAGAATACAGCAAAAATCAGACTATAAAGATACCTATGATTTGCAAGCTTTTGAGGTCTTAAAAAACTTTTTTGCACAGATTACGCAACTATTCAAGGGCTCGCCACCTGAAGTGGAATCTTTTATTTATCAACAAAATAAGACCCTCCAAGATTTTTTGTTAAAAGAAAAATTCCCGGATGCCATAAATAGAATCAACAATAATTGTAAAAATAAAAATATCTTTCTGAAACATTTTTATCATTGGTTTGATGGGCTAAAGATTTTTCGCTTTTTGCGAATATCTCATGAGAAGGACTTTTCAAAGCAAACGTTAAAATCTGTTGCCGGAAGATTATTGAAAAAATATGGTATTGAATGTACCAAAGATCCGGAGTATGAAATATTACTAAATAAGTTCAGGGATTTAGATCGCTCAAAATACCACTCTATCCACTTCAGAACACGATAAGATCAAATTTATCTTACAATAAGGGTTATTCTTCTTCTACGATAATAAATATATCTTCATCTTCCTTCTTCATGTAATATTGTTCCCTGGCAAACTCTTCAAGATTATGATCGCTGGTACGCAGTTGATGTAACTTTGTAGAATCCTGGTCTATTTTTTTCCTGTAATAAATCTTTTCCTTTTCAAGTTGTTTTTGTCTCTCTATCCGGTTTGCCCTGTCAACCAAATTATTCTGATCAAAAAAGGTAATCCA
>CAZWHH010000419.1:0-2679 GCA_964633615.1 uncultured Bacteroidales bacterium
CTGAAGAATATCAAAAAATTATCAACACCAACTTAACTTCAGCCTTTGAATTAAGTCGGCTTGCCCACCCTTTACTTCAGGAATCGGAAGAACCGTCAATAGTTAATATCTCTTCAATTGCCGGACAGGTTCACATCAGAACAGGGTCTATTTACGGAATGACTAAGGCAGCCATGATCCAATTAACTAAAAATCTGGCAGGAGAATGGGCTAAAGATAACATACGGGTGAATGCTATTGCCCCCTGGTATATCAACACTTCTTTGGCTCAAACCGTACTGAAAGATAAAAAATATTATGAAGAAGTTTTATCAAGAACCCCAATGAATAAAATTGGAGAACCGGAAGATGTGGCCTCTGCCGTTGCATTCCTTTGCATGTCAAAAGCTAAATTTATCACCGGACAATGCCTGAGTGTAGATGGAGGATTCACAATTTATGGATTTTAAAATCAATTTTACGCCTTTGGCACTTATTTTGAATGTATAAATTTATATTTTATTGAAAAAAGAAGTCTAATTTACTATATTAGAGTCAAATTAAAATCCTGTTAAAATGAAAAAAGCAGCCATTCTATTCAGCCTTATTTTTATTTGCGTATCAACATTTACAGCCAGGGCCCAACATATTGAAAATGTGAGGGTCAAACAACTGAATGATAAAATTAATCTCATTTATGATATAACCAAAGAGAAGATGGGACAGCAATTCAATGTTCAGGTTTTTTATTCCAAAGATGCAGGCAAAACATATAAAGGGCCTATCGACTCACTGACAGGTGCTTTTGGTAAAAATATAGCCGGTGGCACAAATCATCTGATTGTTTGGGATGTATTGTCGGAAGTACCTAACCTGATAGGAGATAATATTGTATTTAAAATTAAAGCTACACCTACAGTAAGAAAAATTCCTGAAGACAAACTAGGCGATTTTATTTTTAAACTCAAAAGCCTGAAACCATCTGGTGATAAGTTCAAAGGGACTCTAACCATAAAAAATACAAGCAAAAAGAAAGATATAAGAATCCCTAACCGTCTGTCGAGACTATATGACTACCAGAATAAAAGATTAGAGGCCAAACAAGCTGTTGTTGGGAATGTAAAAGGTATGGAAAGACATTCTCAGCCGCAAACTACCTTAAAGAAAAATCAGGAAATAGAAGCGACTTTTTACTTCAATGCTCCTCAATATTCAATTGATCGATTCAAAATGTTACAGTTGGGATTTGATATACTTGAAATCTCTTACGGAATAGATGTAACACCAGGGAAAATTGAATTCAGAGACATACCTCTTGAAAAAACAGGATATAAATCAATTACAGAAGCAAGTTCAAAACCTAAAGAAATAAAAATTGGGAAAAAAATTGTGCAACCAGAGGACCATAATCCTCCGGAAATCGCAATAGAAAAACCTGTCTATAAAAAAGATGAACCTATTATTGTCACAGAGAGTAAATTTAAATTAAAAGGCAAAATAACCGATAAAAGTGATATTTTCGATTTCACTATTAACAACATGAGTATTGACCTCAACCAACAGGGCTCATTCACAAGCTCTCTTTCCCTGGAAAACGGTTTCAATGATATAATTCTACACGCCAGTGATATCAAAGGCAATAGCAAAGAGAAAAAAGTCACGGTGATTTACATGGCAGAAGAGGAAGCCAGCAAGGAGAAATTAAGAGACATCGTAAAAAAGGAGAATAAAAAATACAGTGAATTGCGCGAAAGTAAAAACTTTGCCCTTCTTATCGGTGTGAATGATTATGAAGATCCCTTAATCACTAACCTGGATAATCCTTATAACGATGCCAATAAACTTTCTTCCACTTTAATTAATCATTATGCATTCGAAAAAGACCATGTAAGACTGTTAAACAGTCCCACAAGAAAAGAAATAATGATTGAGCTGGATAAATTAAACAACAGCTTATCAGAAAATGACAATCTTCTTATATTCTATGCAGGGCATGGATATTGGGATACTGAAAACAAAGTAGGTTATTGGCTTCCTTCTGACTCTAAAAGCGACAATACAGTTAATTGGTTTAGAAACAGTACTTTAACAGAATATGTCCGTAGTATTGATGCCAAACACACATTGATTATCGCTGATGCCTGCTTCAGCGGAAGTATCTTCAAAACAAGAAAAGCGTTTGCCGATGCACCCGAGGAAATCCAGAATCTTTATAAACTCCCAAGCCGCAAAGCTATGACAAGCGGAAGCCTTAAGGAAGTCCCTGACCAAAGTGTTTTCCTGAAATATATGGTCAAACGTTTGAAAGAAAATGAAAAAAGATATATCACTGCCGAAGAGTTATTTAACAGTTTCAAGGTAGCTGTCATTAATAACAGTCCTAACACTCCACTATATGGGGAGGTTAAAAACTCAGGCGATGAGGGGGGAGATTTTATCTTTGTCAAGAAAAAAAATTATTAACCTAATAAGGAGAAGAAAAAACGACAATCGAGTAAGATAAATAAAGATTTAAAGCGAATAAGTCATGAATTATTCAGCTCCTTTTAATCTGCCCTTTCAGGGCGATCAGAACAGGCTTCCCGGGGCGTTTTGCCCCGGGCTAACCTAAATTAGCCTTTCAGGCATGAATCAACCTGAATCCTCGGTACCGTCCACTTTAGTGTGTCTGGGGGAAAGGTTTTCAATAAATTAACAAGA
>CAZWHH010000420.1:0-2660 GCA_964633615.1 uncultured Bacteroidales bacterium
TTTCTTCTCTTTCGGTTTGATATGTTCTTTTGTGTTTTCATGACTATAATTATTATTGGTTTAACATAAATGTTGTTTGCTATAAGGCCTTACTTTATTTCTTTCACTAATATGACCCCTAAATAATTCAATACCCTATAGTAAAGAAGAAAAAAATGTTTAAGTCTTTATTAAACAGATATTTATGTCTGCCTAAAAACAATTCAGGAAGCAATAAAACAATATTCATGTAATCATTAAATCATTTTTACATGAAGTCCCGGAGAAAAAGAAAAGGGATTTGAGTCTTTTTTTCTTTTCAGCAAATGCAATGGTTCACTTTTATATTAACCCTAAAGTATCAGTTGGCTGAGAATAAGAATTAATGGTAAAGTGATTATGCTAAGCAATGTAGATACAGACAGGTTCTGGGTGGCATAAAAATCGTCTTTGTTATATTTTCTGGCCAGAATAACCATTATTGTCTGGCAGGGCATAGCTGCTTCGAGAATGATCACCAGCTTCGCAGTCATATTTAAATCAAAGGGAGTTATTAAGAAGAAGGCCTTAATGATCAATATAAGCAAAACAGGTCCGAGAATTAATTTGTTAAAGCTTAAAATAAAAGTAGTTGCATCTTTTATCATTGATTTAAAATTTACCTGGGCCAGGATGGCTCCAATATACAGCATGGCCAGGTACATAGTTGTCTTCCCTAATCCTTCCAATGTTCCAAAAAGGAAGTCTGGAATTTTAATGTGGAACAACAACATCATCAGTCCGATAAAAAATGAGATGGTATTTGGATTGAGCAGGTTCTTCAGGTTATCCAGCTTTTTTTTCTTTGCATCTTTGGTGAGCAGGAAAATACCAAGAGTCCATAAAGTAGTGTTCTGGGTAAGAAAGAAGATAATTCCGTAAAGAATCCCCTCCCCATTGGGGAACAATGCATCTAATATTGGAAAGCCGAGGAAAACTGCATTGGTGAACCCGGTATGTGCCATATGGATTACCGATTTTTTGGGAGGGAGCTTCAGAATTCGGGAGGTTATTTTTCCGATGAAAAGAAAAAACACAATGGAAAAGAAGGAGAGGGCAATGACAAGTACCCAGTTAAGCAGCACTTGTTCTCCTATATCCATTGATGAGATGTTGGTAATAATCAGGAAAGGGAGTGTGATATTGAAAATAATCCGGGTCAGACCGGATTTTATTTCTTCTTGTATGATATTTCTTTTGGTAGCTATCAGGCCTATGAGAGCCAGAATAAAAAGAACAAGTATTTGTTGAATGATAATCCCTACCTGCATGTTTATGTTTTAAGATTTAAGATTGCCCCATATTGATTTGGTTTAATCTTTTCGCTAATTAAATTAAAATTTCCATTGGGAACAAAAGTGGGAAAAAAGAATAAGAAAAATACAATTGCAAAATAGAAATATTGTATTGTTTGAATCAAATAACAAGTTTTCCTGGTTGGATGAATATCAAAAGCTCATCACTTTATAGGGAAAAATTCTAAAAAATAAAAGCTTATAAAAACTCTTATAAGGTGTAAAACCAGTACCTACAATAATGATTTTGATTTGAGCGAGAAACGGGGATCGAACCCGCGACCCCTAGCTTGGGAAGCTAGTGCTCTACCGCTGAGCTACTCTCGCTTAATCCTCGTCGGGGTGGTGAGACTCGAACTCACGGCCTCCACGTCCCGAACGTGGCGCGCTAACCGGACTGCGCCACACCCCGCTGAAGAAATAGTCATGTAACAGAACTTCATCAGTAAGGACACAAATTTATATAATTTCTGTTCTTGTTCACCAAAAAGACTTTAAATCTTTATTTTTTACCTAAGTTGAGCGATTTGAACAGCCTGTCCCGACACTCCGTGTAAAGGGCAGGCAGAGAGGGAAAATCGCACAATTTGAGTTTTAGTAGAATTAATGTTCCATACTAATATAAGATTCAAATTCAGGAAAAAATTTAACAATGTCCCGGAGATCAAACCGCGACATTATCGATTCTTTAGGTTCTTTGTCAAGTAAAAATTCAAAAGATTTTTTTATTACTTCTTCTTTTGGAATAATTCCTCCTGTGATTTTTTTATGATATTTATCGTCCAGCGTAACTGTTTTGGTAGCTTTGGAGCCTTCTTCATCAATTGTAACATCAAAGGTGTTTTCGTCTGTTTTGTTCACTGTAATCATATATGGGAGTTTTAAATAAGTTTTTTTGAAAATGTTGGCCAGAAAATGTTATTTAATTGTATTTGTAAAAGTAATATTTGTAGAGCAGAATTGCAATTGATCTTAATACAGATTAAATATTGAAAATTTCCTGATATTTTGTATTTTAGATAAATAATATGATCTCTGATCAAAAATAGTTATAAATTTATGACAACTCTTATGACAACTCAAAAAATGCAAGATATGAAACCTATTAAATTGATGTATTTTCTTATAGTGATTATTTTTCTTTCAGCTTGTAATTCCGGAAAGGAAGATAAGAAAAAAGAGATTAAACCGGTAAAGAGAGATTTGGAGGAAATTAAAGAAGATGGAATACTAAGAGCAATTACCATTTACAGCGGTACAAGCTATTTCCTCTACCGCGGGCAGCCCATGGGGTTTGAATATGAATTACTGGAAAGGTTTGCAAAGGAACTTGGACTTGAATTGCAG
>CAZWHH010000421.1:0-2651 GCA_964633615.1 uncultured Bacteroidales bacterium
ATTCAATGACCCAGAAAAAAGAAGTATATGCTGATGTTATAATGCCGTTGGCTGTAGGAGGCTCTTTCACCTACCATATTCCTCATAAATTTGAAGAGGAGGTTCAAAGAGGAAAAAGAGCCGTTGTGCAGTTTGGAAAACGCAGGGTTTATTCTGCTATTATTTACAAAGTGCATCAGGAAGCACCTGAAAAATATAAAACAAAGCCAATACTTGATATACTTGATAAACAACCTATTGTAAATACCAGCCAATTTAGTTTATGGGAGTGGATAGCTGATTATTATATGTGTCATCTGGGAGATGTTTACAAGGCTGCCATTCCTTCTGGTTTGAAATTAGAAAGCCAAACAAAAATTGTTTATAATCAGTCTTTTAATAATGATTCACAGCTTACTGAGAAAGAAGATTTTTTGCTGGATTTGATCCGGGCCGAACACATTATTGGCATTGATGAGTTGTCTCAGAAGACAAACCTGAAGAATATTCTACCGGTCATGAGTGCATTGATGAATAAAGGAGCTGTACAGATTGAAGAAAAACTGATTGAATCTTATAAACCCAAAAAAGAAAAATTTTTAAGACTCAGTTTTTCTCCTGCTGACGATCAAAAGATAAATCAGGCTTTTAAAAAGCTGGAAAAAGCGCCCAAACAACTAAATTCATTAATGCATTTTATTAAGCTGGTTAGGGAAAGCAGTAATCCGGAGTCGTTTGAAATTGAAAAAAATACATTTAAAGATTTGGCAGGTATAAATCCTTCCATAATTAAATCACTCAATGAGAATGGAATCCTCATTGAAGAACCCAAAGAAATAAGCAGAATAGGGAAAGAAGAAGCCGAAGCAATCGATAAAAAAGTTTTAACAGAAGCTCAGAAAAAGTGTTTTGAAGAAATAAAGGAACAGTGGTCCGGGAAAGAGGTGGCATTACTACATGGTGTGACTTCAAGCGGGAAAACAGAGATTTATATCGAACTCATCGAGGAACAAATCAACGCCGGAAAACAAGTTTTGTATTTGCTTCCTGAGATCGCCTTAACTTCTCAGATAATCAAGCGTTTAAAAGCTATCTTCGGGAAAGAGGTGGGTGTTTATCATTCTAAATTTCCAGATAACCAAAGGGTAGAAATATATCATGACTTGTTGAAGGGTTCATCTTCAAAAGATTCACTAAAAATAATATTGGGAGTTCGTTCATCTGTTTTTTTACCTTTTGATAATCTTGGACTGATCATTGTAGATGAGGAGCACGAAAACACGTATAAACAATTTGACCCGGCACCCAGATATAATGCCAGAGACGTAGCCATTGTCCTGGGTACGATCCATAAAGCAAAGACTTTACTGGGTACTGCCACCCCCAGTGTTGAAAGTTTTTTCAATGCCCGAAGGGAAAAATACGGTTTTGCAGAACTGAAACAACGATACCTTGACATTCAATTGCCCAGGATAGAAGTAGTCGATATCTTTAAAGCAAGAAGAGAGAAACGTTTACACGGACATTTTACAGATACGCTGATTAATCACATTAATAATGCACTTAATCACCAGGAACAAGTGATTCTTTTTCAGAACAGGCGGGGTTTTTCTCCCTATATTGAGTGTGAAACCTGCGGCTGGATCCCTGAATGTAAATTTTGTGATGTTAGTTTGACTTACCACCGGAAACACAATCGATTGGTATGTCACTACTGTGGGTATAATATTAAATTGCCGGAACAGTGCCCGTCGTGCCAGGGCAATAATCTTGTTACAAGAGGTTTTGGAACAGAGAAAATTGAAGAAGAAATAGAACTTTTTATTCCTGATGTAAGAATTAAAAGAATGGACCTGGATACCACCCGAAAAAGAAATGCTTATGAAAAAATCATTGAATCGTTCGAAAAACATGAGATTGATATTCTGATCGGAACACAAATGGTTTCTAAAGGGCTTGATTTCGATAATGTGAGTGTGGTGGGGATATTGAATGCTGATAATCTGATTAATTTTCCCGATTTTAGAGCCCATGAAAGAAGTTATCAGTTGATGGCTCAGGTGAGTGGACGTTCGGGCAGAAAGAAGAAACAAGGAACTGTGATCATTCAAACTTCACAGCCAAATCATGAGATACTGAAAAATGTGTTGAATAATGATTTCTCAAAAATGTTTCAAAATCAGTTAAATGAAAGGAAACAATTCATGTATCCACCTTTCTACAGGATGATAAAAATATTGCTTAAACATAAAGATCAGAATAAATTGGATATGGCTTCCAACTTACTGGCGAAAGAGTTAAAACGGATATTTGCCTACAGGGTGCTGGGGCCTCAACGTCCGCTTGTGGGTAGAGTACAGAGTTATCACATAAAACATATACTGATAAAAATAGAAAAAGAGAAATCTTTAACAAAAACAAAAGAACTTATTATTCGCGAAACAAATAAGTTAAAAATGCACGAAAATCTGAGATCTCTCCAGGTAAATTATGATGTAGACCCAATGTAACAGACTGCCAGTTTTTGCCTGGTATTTTTTGCAGGCATCTCCATTGCTCAATTCAGGCAAAGGGTAACTCAGCATTAACCCCAATTTGATTCCTTTATTTGTAGATCTTTTCCTGTTTTCCGCACTTTTTTGCAACACCTGTATAATTATCTGAAAATCAAT
>CAZWHH010000422.1:0-2626 GCA_964633615.1 uncultured Bacteroidales bacterium
TTGCCTGTGGCATCGTCTAGGGAAGTGCTGTCGAGGACAACGTAGGGCTGGTCGGAGGGTGAAACAGTAATTGTTCCGATATGGGGTTGCCTGTTTTGTGCTGTCACGACTAAATCTGCTTCGCCTACATTAGTAAGAGACTCAAATGAAAGTTCTGCCTGACCCGATGCATCTGCAACTTTGGCATCAAGCAATTCTCCATCAAAAGATAAGGCTACATAAGCATAAGCTTCAGTATTCACTGTTAATGAATTCATTCCAACCATAAGGGTGGTAGGGGTAGCAGAAACAGTCATAGTTTCGGAGACACCCAAATAAGGAGTTAAAGACGGATCTCCCATCAGGTGATATATTTCCCAGTAATATTCTTTTCTTGTAGATGTAGAGGCTTCAACAGCAAGATTCCCACAAACCTGGATCTGCCCCTGTGTTATGTACCAGGTGGAAGGATCATTTATCTCGTTGGTTTTCGTGTGGAACATTCCATCGTAAACACCCTGACCGGTTTCTTCATAAGTGGGTTCTTCAACGGGATTATCCAAATACCCTACTCCCCACCAGTAATCTTCATCCCAGTAAGTGGAGTTTGATCCACCAATATCTCCGATGGCTCCACTATTCTCAGCACGCAAGGCAGCTTCTCCAAAACATTCACTATCATCAAATTTAACTGAAAGACAACAATTTCCTACCCATAGTCCGTATTTGCCTTCATTTGTCAAACTTTCCACATCGGAAGTAGTAAAAGAGGGAGTACCCCATCCAGAAGAACTACAATGTGCTGTATAGTTAGCAAAACTAATACCCGAATTAACATTGTTGATAATTGAGTCATGTACTGCAGCATTACCATTGGGTGGATCCTGGAGAAACAGATGAGAGTTCATATCATTATCACTATTAAAGTAATAATTATCAGCATACCACATGGCTCCATTGCCATGCACGTCTTCCCAGCTTTCGTCATCCCCGGCAACTAATAAAGCTTCTGACAAATAGCTTGGGTCAGCCATTTCATACTTTTCATACTCCAGGGTTTTATCAATCTGTGGTTGCAGTTGAGTTGTATTCTGGGCTGAAAAACGGCCATAATAGACTTCAGGTAAATTATCTCCGGTATATTCGCAGTATTCCAAATCAGTAACATGTTCTCCTTCATGGCCTGGGGCATCTCCGTCCCAGGCAGGAATCTCTCCTACATCTCCCACAAGCAAAACAAAACTTGGTGCAGTGGGATTGGGATTGTTATATAAATCTTCAAGGTATGTTTTAATGTCTGTTGTAGTACTACCAATATTATCAGTATAAGCAGTAATCACATTAAAACCTTTCTTCTCTTTCCATTCGATAAAAGGCTGTAATTGACTCTCGAACATTCTGTCAGATACAATTACATAGGTAACAGGATTCTGATCTATTAACTCTTTTGATTCGAGTGGTTTGTAATTGATAATATTCCCACTTAAATCTCCAAAGAAATGATTCGCATACTTTTCTCTCATTTCCCTGGTCTTAGCCATATCGGCACCAACAAACTTAACTTCAAGTTTAATGTTGTTAATTACTTTAAGAACATTTTGTGAGGGGTTGTACTGAATAGGTGCAATTTCAATCCTTCCCAGTCTTTTGTACCTCAAAATTCCTTTATCCTCAAAATTAATGATTTCCTTATTAAGAAATTCATCAAGTTTATAAACCTCTTCTTTGAAGTAAAAGGTTTCATCATCATCACAATCCTCGCACTTACTCTTTGAGGGTTGAGCCGGGTATATTTTTGAATTTATCCCCAGATCACTTAATTTAATAACCTCTTCATCGTAATCAACAATATTAATTTTAACTTTTGCTCCAAAAGGCACCTCAATCAACCTGCTAATAACGGGTAAATCGGGATAACCATTTTTAAAAGTTTTCATTAATAGGTTAGAAGATAACTTATAAAAAGAACCTAACTCAGTTTCTTTTTGGGTTAAAGAAATCTTATCAACCGCAGTCTCTAAATTGAATCCGGTTTCCCTGTTCTGAGAAATTTCAATTTTAGATTTTTCGGCTGAATTCAGATCAACAATCTCGCTTTCATTTTGCGCGTACAAAAACTGAAAGCTCGTCAAAATTGTAATAAACAATAGGGTGTAAATGTGTTTCATAACTATTTCGTAATTAAAATTTCTAATGAAAAATAGAATGCAATTTAATAAATCCTGACTAAATCCTGACTAAATCATAAAAAAATATATAGACTCCAAATAACTAAAAGCGTCTGTATTATCTTTATAAACTAACAAGAACTATTAATTAAGAGTAAATATAAATTTTTTACAGGTTTATATTACCAATCTTTTCCCGAATTGATTCTATCTTCTTCTTTAACCTTTCTGATGTATTCTTTCTGTAATCGATCTTAACTGAAGTATAAATCCTGTTAGAATCTTCAGACAGGATATTGTGTGATTTTTGAACAATTGCCAGTGCTTCTTCCATGGTTTCAGTTTCAATAATGGTTCCCATGGCAGTTAATTTATATGAAACACCGCTTTCTTTTATCATTTTGATCACTTTACTAACCTGCTCACTTACGCTTTCTCCTTTATCAGTAGGAAACATTGAAAATTCAAGAAGTACCGAC
>CAZWHH010000423.1:0-2626 GCA_964633615.1 uncultured Bacteroidales bacterium
TTTTTGATTTTAAGTTCATTTTAACGAATACAAATATATAAATATCTATTTACTCTAAAATGAGATTCGTCATAAATATTTTATTTTTAGACAAACATTACAAAATCTTTTTGATTTCCTCTTTAATATTCAGCATTCCGCCCCTTTAAAAAACATACTTTTTTGGACTTAAGCAGCCTTTCCTTTCGCTATAGAAAATAAAGCAAGTGTTCGCTTAATTATATTTCTGGAACGCGCCTGTAATTTTTCAAATAATTTTAAAACAAGATCTGTTCTTTTGTGTTGTTCAATTAAAACCTTCATCTATATAATGCAGACTAAAGGCAATGAATAAAACATGAGGGTCACATGCTCTAATTATTTAAAATATTAAATTTGAAGAGAATAATTTATTTAAAACAAGAACCTTATCTTTATTCAAATGCAAGGGATAATTTTTATCTTTGAATCGAAAACAGCCAATATATAAATGACCAGTTTAAAGGAAATAAAAGCCCCGATAAAAACCGAGATGGAAACCTTTGAGTCTCATTTTCGTCAATCAATGAAAACGAAAGTGCCTCTTTTAAATGTAGTGCTCAACTATCTTTTAAGGAGAAAAGGGAAACAGATGCGCCCGATGTTCGTTTTCTTAACCTCAAAAATGTTCGGAGAGATTAATGATTCCAGCTATACGGCAGCCTCTTTGATTGAACTGCTCCATACTGCCACATTAATCCATGATGATGTAGTGGATGAATCATACAAACGCAGGGACTATTTTTCAATAAACGCACTCTGGAAATCAAAGGTGAGTGTCCTGGTGGGTGATTATCTTCTGTCTAAAGGATTATTGTTGTCTGTAGAAAACAAAGAATTTGAGCTCCTGGAGATTGTTAGTGATGCAGTTAAGCAAATGAGTGAGGGCGAACTGCTCCAGATCAAAAAGTCCAGAAAAATTTTCATTGACGAATCTGAATATTTTAAGATCATCTCAAAAAAAACAGCTTCCCTTATTGCCGCCTGTACTGCTTGTGGAACAAGATCTATTTCCACAGACCCCGCCCTTATTGAAAAAATGAAAAGTTTCGGGGAAAAAGTAGGATTGGCTTTTCAAATAAAAGACGATTTGCTGGATTATCAGAAATTGGCAAAAATTGGCAAACCCACCGGAAATGATATCAAAGAAAAGAAAGTGACTCTGCCCTTAATTTACGCCTTGCAAAATGCCGGTCCGGCCGAAGCCAAATCCATGAAAAAATTATTCGGAAAATCAAAGAAAAAACATGAAGACGTACAAAAGGTCATCGATTTTGTGGAAACACACAGCGGAATTGGCGGTGCTCAGCAGAAAATGAACGAATTAAAGGAAGAGGCGATCCAGCTTCTTAAGGAATTTCCCCAAAATAAATCTTCTGAATCGTTAATTAAACTGGTTAATTTTACTACCCAACGGAAAAAATAGGAAATAAATAAATTTGTTACCTCCAACCCACCATATCCTAAAAATAGGCGATTTCTTCATTATCATAAAGCTTTCTCAGGATATCGTTGGCCAGGCGGCTGGCCCCAATGCGGAAAAGAGATGAGTTCAACCATTGATCTCCCAACACTTCCCTGACAATCGAATAAAAACCCAATGCGTCTTCCACAGTACCAATTCCCCCTGCAGGTTTTATGCCAATGGGCTTCCCTGTTTTTTCATAAAAAGAACGAATTGTTTTGCACATAATATACACTGCATCATACGTCGCTGCAGGCTTCATTTTGCCCGTAGATGTTTTTATAAAATCTGCACCGGCTTCCATAGAAATTATTGCTGCCAATTGAATGTTTTCATAGCTGTTAATCAGCCCGGTTTCAAGTATTACTTTAAGTTTTTTGTTTTCAATGGCCTCTTTAATTTCTTTAATTTCATGGTAAACAGACTCATACTTCCCGGCTAAAAAATCCCCGACAGGGAGTACAACATCTACTTCATTGGCTCCATAATTAACTATTTCCTTACATTCTGCTTTTTTTATGTTCAGAAACGTCTGCGAACTGGGGAAATTTCCACCTACGGAAGCAATCTGTACCCTGGTATCTTCAAAATACTCCCGTGCCATTTTCACAAACGGAGGATATACACAAACTGCTGCCACCTCGGGTGCATCTGTGTAATGATCTCTTAAATGGAGGACTTTTTGAAACAAGTCATTAATGTTTTTTACATTATCCTCTGTATTTAAGCTAGTTAAATCAAGTATGTTAAATAAGAATTTTAAATTTTCCTTGCTGTAAAACCGATGGCTGTCGTTGGCAATTCTTTTAACTATTTGTTCAACATTATCTACTAAATCAATTGAATATTTATCAATCAAGTTTTCCATAATTAATTATAATTTATTGTTTGATTGGTGTCGTGTATGATCTCGTTCTGTTTTTTTCTTCAGATTGTTCATAAAGGCTTCATTCATATCCACGCCTGTCTGATTGGCGATACAAATTAAGACAAAAAGAATATCTGACAATTCATCTTCCAGGTTATTTTTATCGCCTTCTTTAAATGACTGATCGCCATAACGCCTGCTCATAATTTTTGCAAGTTCGCCCACTTCTTCTGTTAGCACAGCCAGGTTGGTCAATTCATCAAAATAGCGGACTC
>CAZWHH010000424.1:0-2625 GCA_964633615.1 uncultured Bacteroidales bacterium
ATCACTATGGATGCTGATTTGCAAGACAGCCCGGATGAAATTCCAGGATTATATCACATGATCATGAAAGAGGATTATGACCTGGTATCCGGTTGGAAAAAGAAACGATACGATCCCCTTTCTAAACGGTTGCCAAGCAAATTCTTTAACAGAACAGCCAGAAAATTTACCGGTATTAAATTGCATGATTTTAATTGTGGGCTCAAGGCTTATAAAAATCCTGTCATCAAAAGCATTGAAATCTACGGAGAAATGCACCGATACATCCCGGTTCTGGCCAAAAGAGCAGGATTTACAAAAATAGGAGAAAAGGTGGTACAGCATCAAAAAAGAAAATACGGAGTAACCAAATTCGGAATGGATCGATTCATTAAAGGTTTTCTTGACCTAATGTCCATTAACTTCATTACACGTTTTGGGAAAAGACCGATGCACCTATTTGGTACGCTGGGAACTTTAATATTCTTTTTTGGCTTGCTGTCAGCAATTTGGCTGGGTGGACAGAAGCTATACTTTCTTAGTCATGGTATACCTGCCAGGCTTGTAACTGATAGCCCTTTCTTTTACATTGCTTTAGCTTGTATGATTATCGGAACGCAACTCTTCCTTGCAGGATTCCTTGGAGAGCTTGTATCCAGAAGTGCGGAGAACAGAAACCAATATCATGTAAGTGAAGAAATAAACCTGGACAAATAAAACAGGTATGATTTTTGATAAAAAAATTAAAAATTTGAAAAATGAGCAGACTTACCACATCAAAAAATCCGGCTTTATCAAAGAATATTTTTTATAAGGAATCACTCAAAAGAGAACAAACGGCTGCTGAAGTAATGACCATCAACGGAACGGTTAATAAAGCCATTCTGATGTTTGTTCTTTTAATGATTGGGGCTTTTTATACATGGAAAATTGCTATGCCTATTGAAACCGGTACATCAGTAGTAACCAAATGGATGCTGATTGGGGGTATTGGAGGGTTTATCACCGCTTTAGTTACTATTTTCAAAAAGGACTGGGCACATGTATCAGCTCCGGTCTATGCTGTTTTTGAAGGACTTTTCCTGGGAGCCATTTCAGCCTTCTTTGAAGCACAGTTCCCAGGTATTGTCATGCAAGCGGTTGCGCTTACTTTTGGTACTCTTTTTATTCTACTTGCAGCCTATAAATCTGGCTTCATTAAAGTAACAAAAAAATTCAGAACCGGTGTCATTATAGCAACTGGTGCAGTAGCCGTAGTCTACCTGCTTTCATTCGTTCTCAGCATGTTTAATGTCCAGGTAACCCTTTTTCAACCTACCACCCTGGGAATTATCATCAGTCTGGTAATTGTTGTCATAGCGGCTTTGAATCTCGTGCTGGATTTTGACATGATTTACCAGGGCGCTCAGCAAAAAGCACCGAAACAAATGGAGTGGTATGCGGCTTTTGGACTTATGGTAACACTCATCTGGTTATACATTGAAATTCTCAGATTGCTGGCTCTGCTAGCCTCCAGGGATTAATCAGGGTTTGCTGAAGTTCTTCCCTAAAGCAGGATACTCGTCAGTTTTTTCTGATTGAGAATTTTTTATTGTAATTTTGCCGCATCTATTTTATTAAAAAAACTGCATAATATGAGCAATTTAGAACAATATTTTAAACCTTTCAAAAACAATACAATAGGAGAAAACACCACTTACGAAACTCCCTATGGCAAAAAGAAAATTGTTTATGCAGACTGGTTAGCAAGTGGCAGACTATATGCCCCAATTGAAAAAAAGATACAGGAAGATTTTGGTCCATTCGTAGCCAACACCCACACGGAAACCAGCGAAACAGGAACCCGTATGACACAGAGTTATCATCACGCCCAGCATGTGATAAAAAAACACGTCAATGCAGGAGAGAATGATGTAATTATTAATGCCGGTTCCGGAATGACCACGGTGATTAATAAGTTACAACGCATAATGGGATTAAAAGGGTGTGGCATGTTGAAAAATAAAGAGTGCCTGAAGGAAACAGACAAACCGGTTGTCTTTGTCACCCACATGGAACATCATTCAAACCATACTTCATGGCTTGAAACCATGGCTGAAGTCATTCTTTTAGAGCCCAATGAAGAATTACTGGTAGAACCGGAATTATTAAGAAAGAAACTGGAACAATACAAGGACAGAAAATATAAAATCGGAAGTTTCTCCGCCTGTTCAAATGTAACAGGGATCATTCCCCCATACTATAAATTAGCAAAGATCATGCATGAATATGGAGGACTGGCTTTCGTTGATTTCGCGGCCTCTGCCCCTTATGTTGATATCAATATGCATCCGGAAGATCCTGATGAAAAACTGGATGCCATATTCTTTTCTCCTCATAAGTTCCTTGGAGGACCAGGTTCTTCAGGTATTATGGTTTTTGATAAAAGATTGTATCACAATTCTGTACCGGATAATCCGGGAGGAGGAACTGTTGACTGGACCAACCGGTGGGGACAGTATAAATTTGTGGACGATATCGAAGCCAGAGAAGATGGCGGTACTCCCGGGTTCTTGCAGGTTATACGTGCCGCCCTGGCAATAGAACTGAAAGAAAAAATGGGAACGGATAAAATTGAAGCCCGGGAAAAAGAACTGGTGCAAAAAG
>CAZWHH010000425.1:0-2624 GCA_964633615.1 uncultured Bacteroidales bacterium
GGACCAGGCACCATTTTACAAAAAGGAGATGTGGTAAGAGCTGTTGGAACAGAGAATGACTTGGAAAGATTAACTTATATTCTTGGCCCGGAAATAGAATACAAAGTAACTGAAAAAGGAAAAACTACCGTCAGAAGGTTTTTGGTAACCAATAAGGAAGTGATTAATAAATCATTGCGGGAGGCGGGTATTATGCAATATTTTAATGCCACAGTGACTTCCATTCGAAGGAGTGGTATAGATATTATCCCCAGGGCTACCAGTAAACTCAGATTTGGTGATAAACTGGTGATTACTTTGCCGGAGAATGAAGTCGAGCGGCTTGCCAAGGTGTTGGGAGATAGCCGGAAGAAAATGGATGAGATCAATTTCCTCCCCATTGCATTGGGAATATTAATAGGCGTGCTGATTGGAGAATTGACTTTGCCATTATTCGGTGATTTGAAATTTAAGTTGGGTTTGACCGGCGGTGTGCTGATCTCTGCCCTTTTTCTGAGTAAACTTGGAAAAACAGGGAATATTATATGGAATATTTCCGGTACGAACAACCAGTTCTTACGTAAGCTTGGACTGATATTTTTCCTGGCCTCTGTTGGAACTGAGGCCGGAGAACATTTGGTAGAAACGATTCAGGCCAGCGGCGTTAAATTTTTCTTAACAGGAGTGGTTATCACCATTGTCCCCATGTTTTTAAGTCTGCTGGTTGGTTATTATCTACTGAAGATGAACTTTCTTACCCTTATTGGTTCACTTACCGGAAGCATGACGAGCACCCCGGCCTTGAGTGCAGTAGAACCCATGACCGATACCAATGCCCCTCAAATTGCTTATGCTACAGTGTATCCCTTTGCCCTTGTGATGATTATTATCGTGAGTCAGATATTGGGAAGCCTGGGGTAATTTGTTAATTTTTAATACAGCCTCGTCAAAAAGTAATGGCACTCTTTACAAACGCCAGCCAGGTTTCTATTGTCAAAAAACAACAACCCCTTCTTTTTCATCCCCGTAAATTTCAGCTTCGCCCCGGAAATATCTCTCAGCGGAAAGGCAGCACAGCAGCGCATCAAAATGATGCCAGGTGGCTACTGCGGTTACATCAATATTTCCTTCCGGTTCCTGACGAATGATTTTAATACAGGTACCGATGTTTTCCTTGCTCTTTTTGTAACCAAAGTCTTTCAACTGAAATTTTTGAGCCAGCTTTCCTGGATATGTTTCTAACATCTGAATACCCATGCTTGTTAATTCATTTTTCAGTTTGATGGCACGGGCAGTAAGACCGCCAAGAAACATGGGCGACATAGCCCCCAGTTCTTTATCACACTTTCTGTAAAAGTAATTCTCATCAGCAATATCCGGGCAGGAATATACAGCGGGTAAACTTAACGGAGCATCAATAAAAATGCAGCCTGGATTTTCCCGCCGGGCTTTTTCAAGAATATATTTATCCGTGTGAATGTTCTTTTTTATTTGCTCAAAAACGTAATTTTGACCTTTTCTTCTGCAAATCACAGTATTCCCTGCATACTGCTTACCATAATCAACTCCCCAGGAATTTTCCATAGTTAAGGACCAAAGCAAATTTAAATATACCTTAAATCCATCACCATCTCCTTATAATCCTGCGGATTGTTAATGACATCTACAAAGCGACGGGCAACCTGGGTGGGGTCCATTAATTGATCATTCTTTTTAAGTTCAATAAACCGGTCCAGCTCCCTGAAATTTTCGGGATCAACCTCCCGTATTTCATCCTGCATTTCCGTATCCACAACACCAGGCGCTATGGAAAATACTTTGAAAGGATACTCTTTCTTATCCTTCTGCTCATCATCAATCACGCGTGCAAACATTTCGAGTCCGGCTTTTGTGGAGCAATAAGTACTCCAGGACGGAATGGTGTGATCAGCAGCTCCCGAACTGGTGTTGAGAATCATCTTTTCGCATTTTTCTTCTTCGTATTGATAGATAAACTGGTTGGTAAGCATAACCGGACTGATCAGGTTGATTTTATAGCTCTGGATGATTTTTTCATTTTCCAGGTGACCTACCTGAATGACGTGTCCAAGGACTCCGGCATTATTGATAAGTACTACCTTTTTGGGTTCGCTTACTTTTGGAAAAGTGAATTTCTTTACATCTTCCAGTTCATTCAAATCAAGTTTGATATGTTCGTAGTTTTTATGTTCGAGGTTATTGTAACGTGAGATTCCATAAACGTAATTTTTGCTGCTTTTGAGCAGTTCTTCCGCAATGGCTTTTCCAATTCCGCGGCTTGTTCCTGTAATAAAGAAATAGTTCATAATCTTTCCTTTTTTTGATCTAATTTATGAATTTTTTGCTTTCATATCAAGCCCAAACAAATATGGCCGTTATTTGTTGAATGATATCAAACTATTTCTTATTTTCACACTTTCAATTTGTATAAAAACTAAAACAAAAAATATGGAACTGAAAGAAGCAATTAAGAAACGCACCAGCATCCGGACATTTAAAGATGATCCGGTTCCTGTGGGAGATTTAAAGGAATTGGTACGAATGGGAGGAGATGCACCCAGTGTGAATAATTACCAGCCCTGGAAATTCATTGCAGTAACCAACAAAAAGATGCTGGAAGAAATGGC
>CAZWHH010000426.1:0-2610 GCA_964633615.1 uncultured Bacteroidales bacterium
CTTCACTTAAATTGTTAACAAAATGGAATTTCAATCCTTTAATGTAGATGTCTTTAATCTCTTCTAAATCTTTCCTGTTTTTTTCTGAAAGAATAATTTCCGTAATTCCTGCTCTTTTGGCAGCAAGTATTTTTTCCTTAATTCCTCCTACAGGCAGAACTTTACCTCTCAGGGTTGTTTCTCCTGTCATGGCCATGTTTTTCTTTATCTTTCGCTGGGTGAATGTGGATGCCAGGGAAGTCACCATGGAAATTCCTGCTGAGGGGCCATCTTTAGGGATCGCTCCTTCGGGCACATGGATGTGAACATTCCATTTATCAAATATGTCTTTGTTGATTCCAATCGATTCTGCATGTGATTTTATATATTCCAATGCAATAGTGGCGGACTCTTTCATTACATCTCCCAGGTTCCCGGTTAGTGTAAGCTTTCCTTTTCCTTTGCTAAGGCTGCTTTCGATGAACATGATATCTCCCCCGGCAGGTGTCCAGGCCAGCCCGGTAACAACACCTGCATATTCGTTCCCCTGGTATTTTTCTTTAAAATATTCAGGAGGGCCTAATATTTCACGAATATCCTGTTGGGTCAGTTTTTTCTTATAATCTTTATCAATGGCTACTTCTTTAGCTATCCTCCTGATAATTTTTGCAATTTTTTTATCCAGTGTTCTTACGCCTGATTCCCTTGTATGATTTTCAGTCAGATATTCGAGGATTTTTTTAGGAAAAGAAATCTGAGTTTTTTTGAGTCCGTGTGCTTCCAGTTGTTTGGGCACAAGATGTCTCTTGGCAATCTCAATTTTTTCTTCCACGATGTATCCGCTTACATCAATCATTTCCATTCTGTCGCGCAGCATTGGACTTATCGATTCTATTGTATTTGCCGTAGCAATGAACATGACGTTGGAAAGGTCAAATTCAAGTTCAAGATAATTGTCGTAAAATGTATTGTTTTGCTCCGGGTCAAGTACTTCCAGCAGGGCGGAAGATGGGTCGCCATGGAAGTCTCTTCCGACTTTATCTACTTCATCCAGAATAAAAACCGGATTGGCTGATTTGGCTTTTTTAATGTTTTGTATGATTCTGCCGGGCATGGCACCGATGTAAGTTTTCCTGTGTCCACGAATTTCCGCCTCGTCTCTTAAACCACCAAGAGACATTCGGATAAACTTTCTGTTCAGCGCCCGTGCAATGCTTTTCCCGAGAGAAGTCTTTCCTACTCCCGGAGGACCGTAAAGACATAATATGGGTGACTTCAGATCCCCTTTTAACTTGAGGACCGCCAGGTATTCTAAAATTCTTTCTTTGACTTTTTCCAGTCCGAAATGATCCTCGTCCAGTATCTGTTCTGCTCTTTTCAGGTCATAATTGTCTTTTGTGAATTCGTTCCAGGGCAATTCCAGGAGTGTATTCAGATAATTCATCTGTACCGAATACTCTCCGGCTGCCGGATTTAATCTTTGAAGCTTATCGAGTTCTTTATTAAAAGCCGCATCGACCTCTTTGCTCCACTTTTTGTTTTTTGCTTTTTCACGGAGTTCTTCCACCTCTTTTTCCAGGGGACTTCCTCCCAGTTCATCCTGAATGGTTTTCATCTGTTGTTGAAGCAGATACTCCCTTTGCTGTTGATCCATGTCGGTTTTTACTTTCGACTGGATGTCATTTTTTAGCTCCAGCATCTGTACCTCTTTAGACAAGTGCTCTAATAAGCGAACACCTCGTTCTTTGAGATCACTGGTCTCCAGAAGATTTTGTTTGTCTTTCAGGTCAATATCACTGTTTGAACAGATGAAATTGATAAGAAAAGTGGTGTTTTCTATGTTTTTAACTGCAAATGATGCTTCCTGGGGAATGTTGCTGGATAGCTGTATGATCTTAAGCGACATATCTTTTAATGAACCTACGATGGCTTCAAACTCTTTGCCTTTGGCATCGCGTTTTTTATCCTCCAGGTCATTTACTTTCCCTTTTAAGTAAGGTTTTACTTCAACAATTTCATTCAGTTGAAATCTTTTTTTCCCTTGAATAATAACTGAAGTGCTGCCGTCTGGCATCTCAAGGATTTTAATGATCTGGGCTATCGTGCCTACATCATGCAGCTCATTTTGTCCGGGATCTTCCTGGTTTGGATCTTTTTGAGCAATGGCTCCCAAAACCTTGTCATTGTTGTATACTTCCTCAATTAATTGCACTGATTTTTCCCTGCCTATGGTTATCGGCAAGATCACGCCAGGAAAGAGAACCGTATTTCTCAAAGGGAGAATTGGGATCGTTTCCGGGACTTCTACTTTATTCAGCGTATCCTCTTCTTCATCAGTTATTAAGGGTATGAATTCTGATTGTTGTTCTGTTTCTTCACTAACTAAAAGTTCTTTCAGGCTTGTTTTCATATTTTTCTTCCACGTCATATATATTACCTCGTTCGTTGTTCTTTACTGTCACAATGACATTAATTTATTATAAAAAAATGGATATAACTATTGTCAATTGTTGTGCCAAAAATTTTTGTTCAGGAACCTGTTGCAGGGAATGGCATTTTAACAGAAGGTTATGAACTTCGATATTTTTTTGTTTTGTTAAATATTTCAGTAAGTATTTTCTTTTCTGTATT
>CAZWHH010000427.1:0-2589 GCA_964633615.1 uncultured Bacteroidales bacterium
ACCATCCAGTTCAACCACCAGCTTTGCACTGTGGCAGTAGAAATCAGCAATAAACCGTTCAATCGGATGCTGAACTTTAAAACGAACTCCGAGTTGCTTTTTACTTAGCCTTTCCCTGCGGGAGGGGTCCCCCTTCAGGGATTAGGGGCAGCGCGCGGGAAACCTCAAACCTGTAAACTTTTTTCAGGACGAGTCACCTTCTTTAGCTTGAGTCCTTCACCTGTTGCCAACCTGCGGGAGGGTTCCCCGGGCAGCTGCCTGATAAGTAAAACGCTTTTTCACTTTCCCGATAAAAATCGGGACAGGTTGTTCAAACCACTCAACTTAGGTATAATTTATTAACCTTCTGCTTGTTCCTTATTCCAGTCTATTTTTCTTGAAAAATACATGATTCCTGCCAGTATAATGAACAATCCTATATTACCAATCAGTAAAGAATAATCAAAAGATTTAAGAATAATATAGAGAAATATATAAAGAAGGGTGAGTATTCCTCCTGCGGCCAACGTTGATTTCTTGTTTTTCAGGATGCCATGCAGAAAACTGGTGATAAGTATTATAATTGCCAAAGAAGCAATAAGATAAGAATAAGCAAAAGGCAGATGTTCTGATAAAGAGAGCAAAAGTGAATAGAACATCACTATGCCAAATCCCACCAACAAATATTGAATTGGATGGATACGTCTTTTGTTTAAATATTCGGAAAAAAAGAATACCACAAACGTAAGTATTATAAATAGAATCGCATATTTAACCGAACGCATATTTTTCTGATAAATATCCACCGGAAACAACAGATCCACCCCAAAAGCGCTTTCTTCAACATCGTATTGATCATTATCCCACTGTTGTGGAAATGTACGGTTTAACTCAAGGACCTGCCAGTCTGCTTTGAATCCGTTATTATTTACCTCTCTGTTATCCGGCAGGTAGGCCCCTGAAAAACTAGGAGTTTCCCAATTAGAGCGGAGATTGACAATTGTTTTTGATCCTGCAGGAACAAATTGAATGGATTCACTTCCGGAAAGCTGAATGTCGAGGTCGAAGCTATATGAATGGTTTGACTCAATTTTTACATTAGTATGAACCCCCTTTTTTATTACGTCATTTGAAGGTAACCCCGGTTTGAACTGATGCGTGTTGTCATTCCAGTATAAATGGATATTTTGTTTGATACCTCTCATATCAGAAATTCCGAGATAAATGACCGCATCTTCCCACAGGATCATTTTTGCTTTTATTGATTTATCCTGGAAAGAAATGCTATCGAAAGTACCATTAAAATGAAGATTGGCTGAATATCCAATTACTTCATAAATGCTGCGGTAACGAACAGAAGGATCTATTTTTCCATTGATTATCAATTCTTCAGGAAGAATATGCAAGTGATGCAAGGTTTCTTCCCTGTTGCCATATTCATTTTTCTCATCTTTTAAATAGGGAATTGTTAGGATGGGACCTGTGATTTGTTGGTTTTTACCAAGTTTATTGGTGATTTCTTCAACCACTTCATTTCTTCTCATTTGGCGCTCTTTTATCAGAGACTTTATCATCTGTGCGGGAATCAATAATAAAAGAGCTAAAAATGCTACAATGAAAAGTTTAAAACTAACGGACCGGGTTATTCTTTCGATTTGGTTTTTTGAATTCATCATTTTATGTTTTTAAGTTTAAAAGTACTTTGTGTTACAAAGTTTATAAATAAAAAAATTATTGATCTCGATTTGTTTTTAATAATTGTTCCAGGTAATCAAGGTGTTGTTTGAATGCTTCTTTTCCCTTTTCTGTTGCCCTGTATTTTGTATTGGGTTTACGACCTATAAAGCCTTTGCTAATTTCGACAAAATTGTGTTTTTCCAACGCCGAAAGATGACTGGCCAGATTGCCGTCTGTTATATCAAGTAGTTCTTTGAGGGTTTTAAAATCCACCCACTCGTTAACCATTAAGGTGGACATAATTCCCAGCCGGACTCTGTTTTCAAATATTTTGTTCAGTTTGCCTATAATTTCCTTCATTTTTACACGGGTTCGTTTTTTTTAACAATAAACTGATTTTACCGTTCATATTTCATGTACATCCAAACCCCATACACAATATGAAGCAGGCCGAAACCAATTGTCCAGAATATCAGTCCGTAACCAATAAACAGGGCCGCTGCAAGCCCCAGAATGACTTCAGACAATCCCAGATATCGGGTTTCTTTTAGTGTAAATTTACTGGCATTAATGAGCCCCAGGCCATAAAAAATAAGAGTTACCGGTGCAATAAGAAAGACAAGGTTATGATAGAGAATGATAAGCAAAAAAATCCCTCCCGCAATCAGGGGAATAAACAAATTGATCACCATTCTTTTGCCTGCGGCATTCCAAACTTGTAGTCCTTTCTTCTTTGCTTTGCGTGTTGAAAAAATTACAGACCCTCCAATAGCTATAATGAGCGTAAGAATACCAAGTACCAGTAACCCGGTGTAGGTGTCACCTGTTTTCATATAAAACTCCTGAGAAAAGTATGTTTGTGAATTAAAATACCGGACATCATAATCAAGATAACAGAATGCTGTTAAAGCAGCTGCTATGGCGACTAATCCG
>CAZWHH010000428.1:0-2582 GCA_964633615.1 uncultured Bacteroidales bacterium
AGAAACTTCTCCTTCTGTGGTTCTTATATTCGGCTTTAATATTTTTGAAACCTCTACGTTGGTTACCCTGAGGATGATAAGCACCAATGCCAGAATAATTAGTGCATAGGGAATAATACTAAGGATTATCCGGGCTGCTTTTGTTCCAAAAATGCGACTAAGCCATTGGAAGAAGTATGTCCTGAGCTGCTTTAAAAAATTTTCTTTCTTTTTCTCTTTCACTAAAAAATTCTGGTAGGCTCTCTCTTTTTTTATTTCCTTATACAGAGAATCTGAAAAAGCCCTGTTGTCGCGGGTATCACTGCTCAATCCGGGTGGTGAGCCAATCAGCAATATAAAAAGCGAGCACAATAATATTTTAATTATTTTCTGGTTCCTCATCTATTGATTCAATTTTTTCTTTTAAACCTACTTCTTCTTTTTCTTCCACTATAGAAAAATAATTTATTCCAGCTGCAATACTTGAAAGAGAATAAGCTAATGCGCTAATTACCATTGTTATGGGCGTTGTGAATGCCATTATGTTACCTGTAGACCGGGATACTTCCGAAATATCACTTGAGGAAAAACCAATAAAAAATGATAAAAGAGAAATAGGCATAGAAACTGCATAAACAAGAAATGTTTGTATAATACTCATCAGAATAAATAATCCGAATGAACGCCACCAAAAGTTTTTCATCAGGGAAAAACAACGGCTGAATGATTCTCCTACATCTTTTTGCTCAATTGAAATGATGAAAAAATAAAGGGAAAAAACTACGCTAAGCCAAATGGCAGGAATAAAACACAGAAAAGCCCCTGCCAGTATAAGGGAAAATACAATAATGGAACTGACCAGGTATTTTCCGAAATTATTTCTGACTCCGGCAACCACCTCATTAAAGCCAATTTCATTTTTTGGTTTTTTTAAAGATACACGCATATACTCTACTACGGAACCATGAAGTAAAACAGCCCCTACTCCATATATAAGGAATCCAAAAAAGAATTGAACCAGGTTATCCGGTGTCTGCGCCGGATCGTACATATTCATCCCCTGGAAAATATTTGAATAAAACAGCCCAATAAAAATGGAACCCAATAGAATTACTGGGATAGCTACTGAAAGCAGAATTCTAAACAAGGGTTTAAAATGATGCCGAAGATAATTGAATGAATCGCTGATTAAGTCCCCGAAATATCTTTTTTTTCTGAGTATTATTTTTTCCATAATTTATTTTTTAAAATGACAGGATAGATAAAAAAATAAGATATAATAAGTATTAATGAGCAAACTATAATGACAGTGCTTAACCACTCAAGTTGAGAATGCCTTGTCAGATAACTTTCGATGAAGCCCGCAATAATAAAAAATGGGACAAGGCCAGCTACAAGCTTCACACCATCTTTCGCACCTTGTTGAAACGAATCTTTTCTTTTATAATTTCCGGGGAATAAGATACTGTTTCCCATTGCCAGGCCTGCAGCGCCTGCTACCACAATGCTGAAAATTTCGATTGTTCCGTGCATCCAAATTCCCATGGCAGAAACAGCCAAAAGATTTTTGGAATGAAAGAAATACTGAAATGAACCCAGCATAATGCCATTTTGAAATAACATGAATCCTGTGCCAATGGATAAGAATGCCCCCATTCCAAAGGCCAGTAAGGCTACTTTTATGTTGTTCAGCGTAATAAAAAAGAACATGGGCAAAGGTTGTTGTTTGGAATATACGGCCAAAGGCTGTCCTGATTCAATATTTTCAAGTGTTTCATTCACATAGGCATCTCCCAGGATCATCCGGACAAAGTTCTGATCATTGGCTGCTGAGAATGCTCCAATGATGCCGGAAATAAGAAATATCAACAACGCATAGAGTAAAGATTTATAATGTTTATGAATGAGCAAAGGATAATCGTATTTAAAAAATTTATATATTCGATGAATGTTTTCTTTTTTTGAGACATAAATTTGTTGATGTGCCAGCATGACCAATCGGTTCAAATAGGCAGTCGTCTTACTTGAAGGAAAATAAGTTCGGGCATAAGCCAAATCATCTGTTAATTGAACAAATAGCCTGGAAAGCAAATCAGGATCAGTCTGCTTACTTTTTTTTAAAATATTTTCGGTTTCCTGCCAGCGCTGGCTGTTCTCTTTTTGAAAAACTACTTCACGCATAAAAAGGGTAAAATGTATAACAAATATAGTATAAATACGACACAAAACGTAAGCATCGATTTTGAAATTGCCGGAATAGGGGACAGGCTTATTGCATTAATTCTTGATTATTTAATTTTAACAGGCCTTTTTATTGCCGGAATTTTTGCCATGGGTTTATTCTCTGCAGGTTCTGCAGGTATTTACATCGTTTGGGCTATCATCAGTTTTATGATTTTTCTCTTTCATTTCTTTCTTGAATGGTTGTTACGCGGACAAACGTTTGGGAAAAAATACAGACAAATAAAAGTTATACATAAGAGCGGACGAGATGCAAACTTTTTGCATTACCTGATAAGAAACCTGGTACGCCCGGTAGATATGTTTTATGGGATAGGGTTACTGGTTGTTTTTTTCAATAATAAAAGTCAGCGGATAGGTGA
>CAZWHH010000429.1:0-2562 GCA_964633615.1 uncultured Bacteroidales bacterium
TCTTCTATCATTGTATGAAGATAATAATCAAACATGGGCTGAACAAAAAATTTAGTATGGTCTGAAATATCGTAATTAAATCCAAATCCCAGCACACTGGAATAGTTGACTTTCTCAAGTCCGGTTGTTTCCCCGACATACTGATTCTTTTCTGGAGTTCTCATGTATACCCCATTATTAATCAGGAAGTTTGCATTAAACCCTCCAATAATATCCAGCCCGATTTTTGTATCCAGAATTCGTACTTCCATCATTAATGGGACTTTTAAAAATTCCAATCTCTGTGTAAGCGTATTATCCAGATTATATTCACTTGTTGCATCCATAGATACAGGTCCATATTCATTAATATCCTCTGGTGGTTTAGGTTGAATTCTATCAGACATTAATTCAACATTACCCCAGGAATTCGACACCTGCAAATATCCCTGTGTTCCTCTCATTGTGTATGATTCACTGGATACGACCACATTATCCAGTCTCTGGCCAATCTGACTATAATACAGTCCGGATCGTATCCTCAGATTATCAAACACCTCATAGCCTACGCCTAAACCACTTGAATAAGCCAACAAGCTTGACTCATCAGGTGCATTTCCCTGTAATTCCGGGTCAGTATAGGAAGCGTTTTGGATAACAGTTCTGTAGGATAGAGTCGGAGACAAACCAGCCGACAGGGATAATTTTTTGCTAACTGGTTTTTTAAGAGCATCCGGTTCTTCAACAGGAAGCGAGGAGAAATAATGAACAATTCTGTCATGTTGCTGTACTTCCTCATTTTTACTTCTATCGTCTAAAGCAGCCAATTCATTTTGTTTTTCCCGGGTAGCAATCCCTTCAACTCTTGGCGTAAGCTTTTTATCCATTTTTTGCTGATTGCTGCTTTCTGACCTTATCCCACTTTTTTGTTCTGTATTTTCCTCTCCGGAAGAGGTTTTATTAATTTTAGAAAATCTTGATTGTGAAATTTTATGAGAAACAGAAGGGGAATTATTTCCACCGCTTATATTTTCATTGGAATAGACCGGATAATTTTTATCTCTCAGAGCAAAAAAGTTTGTGTTCAGATCAACAGTACTAAAGTAATATAAAAGACCACTCATTATCAAAACAGCAACTGTGGCTGCCACCCGGTAATAATTTAATCGTTTCTTTCTGTTATGATCCAGATTTGACTGAATATCCGCCCATGTATGTTTGGGAACTCCCGGGGAATAATCCCTGAAACGATCACGAAAAACTTTTTCCATATTTAACTGGTGCGGATCCATCAAATAATTTTTCCTTTTTTAATATAATATATTTTTTCAATTTTTCCTTTCAATATCTCTTTTGCCCTGGACAAGTTAGATTTTGAGGTTCCTTCGGATATCTTCAATTTACTGGCAATTTCTTTATGAGAATAGCCCTCAATTACATAAAGGTTAAAAACCATTCTGTACCTGGGAGATAATTCCTGAATCACCTGAATCAACTCTTTCTCATTTAAATCCTGCAAAACATGCTCATAGTTATAGTCTAATGTTTGAAGCGTTACATACTCATCCATCAGCCACAAACGATTCTGCTTACGTAACCTCTCAAGAGCAGTGTTTACAACAACTTTCCTCATCCAGCCTTCAAAAGAACCTTCATTTTTAAACTGATTCAGATTATTAAAAATCTTAATAAAACTTTCCTGCAAAATATCTTTTGCATCATCAGAATCCTGGGCATACCTCAATGCTACACCATACAATAGATCAGCAAACTGAAGATATAACCGCTTCTGAGACTTTCTATCTCCTTTGATACAGGATTTTATTATGTTTGTTAAATTAGGCACGAAAGAATTGAGATTAATACAAATATACCTAATTTTTAACAAACAAAAAATCTACCAAACCCTGTATCTTTATGATGTTTTTTTTACAAAAAAAGTTGCGTTTAATTGATAACCTTACGCAACTTTTTCATGAGAAATATCATCTTTGTATGTAGAGCAGATAAAATCAAATATGGATATTTTAATTGCGAAAAAGTTTATTCAATAACCGTTTACCCCTAAATTTACTATAAATACAGATTGAACCCAACGAAAAAGGACGCTCAGAAAAAGCGTCCTTTTTTTATTGATCAGTATGAATGCTATGATTACACGGGAATCAAAGAAAATGCCCAAATCCCGGAATTAATAATAATCCTTTGTTATCGTCAGGGTATATTATAAAATCAATTCGATTGAATAAACCATACACTTTAAATATGAATTACTTCATCATACGCGTCAGCAGCAGCCTCCATAATAGCTTCCGACATGGTTGGATGCGGATGAACTGATTTAACAATCTCATGGCCTGTTGCTTCAATTTTTTTCCCTACTACCAATTCACCGACCATTTCGGTGACATTGGCCCCGATCATATGTCCCCCTAGTAATTCACCATATCTGGCATCAAAAATCAACTTCACGAAACCATCTTTTTGTCCTGCGGCACTTGCCTTTCCTGAAGCAGTAAAAGGGAACTTTCCCACTTTTACTTCATACCCGGCTTCTTTGGCAGCTTCTTCAGTCATTCCAAC
>CAZWHH010000430.1:0-2554 GCA_964633615.1 uncultured Bacteroidales bacterium
CCAGTGTATTGAATTAATATCCGCACTGGTTGCAACCCCGGCATCACCCAGGGCTCCGGCACGCGAATCAGGTGCTATGGTAAGAAAAGGTACCGAATAGTTAAGCGTATTTTCTGTCAGCTCTGCACCACTTGTGGTAAAACCTCCACTCTGCCCATAAAAAATTCCATTGGAAAATAATAAAGTAATAAAAAACACAAAGGTTATTCTTCTTCTCATAAAATTTCAAATTTCAGGGTCACAAATATATTGAATTATTCTAAATAACTAAAAGGGTTCCATTTTATTATTTCAGGATCACCAATTTTTCTATTTCTTCTGCTTTATCCCCATTCTCAGCCTCCACTTTTAACTTATAGATATAAACACCTTTTCCAATGGCATCTCCAAAATCATCCCTCCCATTCCAGGGTAAAGGTCCCACTCTGAATCCGTCGGTATAAATTTGTCTTCTTATGGTTTTTACTAACTTTCCGGAAACAGTAAATATCTGTAACAAAATTTTCAAAGATTGGTTCGGACGATTGTGTTCAAAATAAAATGCTGTGTTTTCCGTAAAAGGATTAGGGTAATTCAGGACATGATCCAATTTAAATTCTTCAGATTCTGCCACAATAAAATCAAGAGTAGTTACTGAAGGATTGTTATTCACATCCCAGGCCTTGATTTTTAATTGGTGTTCGCCCTTTGTGATATCTGAGAATTTATAATTGACTCTCCCTTTTCTATAATTATCAGCAGATGCCTGGTAATAACTATTTAAACTAATTTTTTCCGATACTTTATTATCCAGCACCCCTTCAATATCATGGCCAATTCCGCCGGAGGAAATATTCACACCACTACTGTCCTCCAGTTCAACAACTAAGGTAGGATGTTCATCCGTTATTCCGCCTGATACAAATTTTTTATCATTCATATAGGCTTCCATTTCCGGTCCCTGATTATCATCCAACTGATTATCAGAATATCCTCCAACAACAAAGTCCGTGTGTCCGTCCTGGGCTGACTTATTCCCTTTATTATACCCTAAAAACAAAACCTTCCCTTTGCCATAGCCCGGCAAAATATCCTTTGGAACAATCCACCGGAGCGCAAACTTCCCATTCTCCACATGAGTATTACCAGTAAATAAGCGATTATTCTGCTCTTTATAATTAAACGGAGTTCCTCCATCATTGGCCAGGGTTTGTTTACTAAGCTCTTTATCAAGAATACTTACAGATAATGTACCGTTATAATCAGAGACCAAAGCCCCCTCCTCATCTTTTATATGTCCGCTAATAGTAATTTCATCAAGGGCTTTTAAAGTATCGATCAAAAGCTTGTCCTTATTTACAATTGAATCTATATCTACCTTGTGTTTCCCTAAAGGCAACTGAATTGCCGGATCTCCAAAAAGAGTAAAATTTCTTTTGTTATTATTAGAACCCGTATTTATTTTAGTCAGGCGAACTATATCTCCCAGCCTAAGAGGTTCATTGTCAGAATCCCGGGTAAACACATGATTATAAAAGGCACTATTCAAATTAAAATTTAATCCTGCATAAACCAGTCGGGTCGTGGAAAATAATGAAATAGCTCCTCCTTTGGGCTTCATGATCACTTTTTCACCAGCTGAAAGATTGTCAGGATCATCAAATCTGGTAAACTCGCAGGTAGCAGTGACGAACAAGGGATATTTATCAAAATTTGACCAGGAGGCAATATCATCCTGGGTAAGTAGCCATTCATGTCCAAGATGATCATCTCCACCATGTCCTGAATAATTAAAAATCAATATTCCATTATTAATTCTTTCACTAATATCTTTATTCATTTCCGGGTATCGTTCCCCTGTTGCTATATTAACCTGCTCATAAGCATCTGCATATATCTTATCTATAAAAAACTCCGGATTATTATTCTCTACAATCTGTGCAAGATCGTCTGCATCTTCCATATGCAAATTACCATCCTCATCATCAGCTACAAAGCAGACACGATTTAGCCATGATCCCTTGTCCATATACCTTAGATAATATCTGATTTTTTCTACTGCAGAAGTAGCTTCTGAAGCATCTTTCACAGGAAGTCGTCCAATACCAATATCAAGCAACCCTGAAGGGGAACTTTCAATATTTTCTGCAGGATCCAGTAAACCAAAGAAATCATCAGAAACAAAGGATCTCGTGTAATTAATAGAATTGTATGACTGATAAGTAACTAATTCCTCATTATATCCACAATTAAAATTTTTATAAGATCCATCTCCAAAAAATAATACATACTTCAGGGTATCTTCAGGAGTAGGATTATTATAAACCATCTTAATGTAATTTCTTATAGCCGAAGGATCTGTTTTTCCTGAAGAAAACTCATTAAATATTTGCTTATCAGTCACTACTTTTACACTGAGGCCATCATAATTTTGATGAATACTGGATATGCGGGAGGCCTGCTGAACGAACCGGGGTTTTGTAACTATAAGCATATCAAAAGTTCCGGCACCCCTCAAATCCTGATTTTCGACTCTCTCCACTATTTTGGGTGTCAAATAACTTTCAGGATAAAA
>CAZWHH010000431.1:0-2540 GCA_964633615.1 uncultured Bacteroidales bacterium
TTTAAAAAAATAAGTAAATTCGAATAATTGATATTCACCTTTCAAAAATATATGCTTATGCGCTGTTTCCGAATTTCAGCTATACAAACGAGTCTCTCTTTTCTTTTAATTATTAATCCTTTATTTATAAGGGCACAAGTTGAAGAAAAGAGTTCCAGCGAGCCAAAAAAAATGAAGATGGAGGTGATTGTCACCGATTATGAAAAAAATCCCAAACAAGGAGAGGAGATCGTTTTTGTGGATACTGCTTCAAAAGAGCAATACAGCGGAATTACCAATGAGGATGGTAAATTTACTATAGGTCTCCCTGGCGGCACCACCTACCTGGCAAAGATCAAGGGAGTTGGTTCCGAAAAAAGCTACCAGGTATTCAGCATTCCAAAGCTACAGGAAAACAGGAATTATGGTATGAGTCAGTTTATTATCCAATACGAACCTCCGCGAGTATTTACCCTGGACGAAGTATATTTTGATGTAAACAAGGCAACCCTTCGGAGTCAATCTTATGCTGAACTGAATGAGCTGGTTGATTTTATGAAGCGCAAAAAAGATATTCGTATTGAGATAGCCGGGCATACCGATAGCACGGGGGAAGAGGAGGATAATATAAAATTGTCTCAGCGACGGGCTGACCGGGTGAAACAGTATCTGGTAAGAAAAGGAATTGACGCAAATCGCATAGAAGCCAAAGGTTACGGAGAAAGTCAGCCTGTAGCGGATAACAGTACAAAAGAAGGACGACAGAAAAACAGAAGAACTGAGGTGAGGATTATCAGTGAATGAGGAGATAAATGTCTTATTCTTCTGTATCGAAATGTGAAAAACAAATGCTTCCTATGAAAAACATACGTTATTTGATAAAAGTGGCAGTAGCAGTTGCAGCGGCAGCGGCAGTGGCAGCAGGCTGTCCTCCTTTGCTAAAGCTACGGAGGATGAGAAAAGCAGGGAGCAAGAGTTAGAGGGAGATTTAATAGTTTCAGGTTGGTTCATGCCTGAAAGGCTATTTTAAGTTAGCCCGGGGCAACGCCCTGGGAATAATAATGAGCTGGTTCTGTTCGCCCTGAAAGGGCAGATTAAAATGAGCAATGAAAAAATTTCTCGCAGATTTGCGCAGATTTTTTCGCTGATAAACGGAGAGAAAGTTTAACGTTCAACGAAGCTTAAGGTTGGTTTGAAAAAAAGCTGCCGGTTGACTATTGAGTGAAAGGCGAGTTGCAGTTGCAGCGGCAGTCCTCCTTCGCTGAAGCTACAGAGGATGAGAAAAGCATGGAGCAAGAGTTAGTGGGAAATTTAATAATTTAAAGTTCAATGTTTAAGGTTGGTTCATGCCTGAAAGGCTATTTTAAGTTAGCCCGGGGCAACGCCCTGGGAATAATAATGAGCTGGTTCTGTTCGCCCTGAAAGGGCAGATTAAAATGAGCAATGAAAAAATTTCTCGCAGATTTGCGCAGATTTTTTCGCTGATAAACGGAGAGAAAGTTCAAAGATTCAGGTTTAAGGGTTAAAGTTTCGTTGGAAACAGCCAAAGGACACAAATAAATTTGTAGGCAGTAATCAGCCGTCCCAACGAAGCAGTAACCCCCTAAACCTCTAAACAGCTCAACAATTTAGCCATTTAATTTAACGGTCAATTCCGGAACTGATCATGTTCTGTTATTTATTCACTTACTGTTGTTGCCTTTGTTTTCTGCCATTAAATCTGCCTCTCCGCTTTGTATTATTGCCGGCCCAGAAAGGTTTGAGGTTTGAATCCCTTATTTCATGTGATTTTCCACCGCCAGTAACTTCTTTTGCTACATAATGGTTATCCGGCAAATCTTCTGTACTATACACTTCCAGTTTAATTTCCTCACCGATTGTAAGTTGATCGGTTATATCGGATACTACACTGGTTGGTCCCAAATGAACATTAAGCGTACGGGTTTTTCCCTGATCCGTTTTTACCAGTAAGTGCGTTCCGTCTGAATACCGACCGGTTGTCTGAGTACAACGTTCTGTAACAATCTTCTGTAATTTACCGGATACCTGGTCAATCTCAGTCACTGAGTTGCTGCCGGCAATTCCTGTATTGTTTCCAACACCCCTTTGAGTGTATCCCATTGATGATAGGGCTAATAAAACAACTGTAATTAAAATTTTTGTGCCTTTCATAATAAATAATTTTTTGGTTTAACAATTTTATAAACACATATCTACATGTTTATATATTTTAATGTTATGACACCCAAATTTGTTCCTTTATTACAAAAAAGATTGAATTTTTTATTTAAGTAACTTTAGCCTGCCTGATACATAAACTGTGCAATTATCTATTGGCAAAAAGTGGCAGTGCAGTGGAAGGCAGTCCTCCTTCGCTGAAGCTACGGAGGATGAGAAAAGCAGGGAGCAAGAGTTAGTGGGAGATTTAATAGTTTCAGGTTGGTTCATGCCTGAAAGGCTATTTTAAGTTAGCCCGGGGCAACGCCCTGGGAATAATAATGAGCTGGGATACCCGTCCAAAAAAGTGTGTCTTGGAAAAAAGAAAGGTTTTCAACAAATTA
>CAZWHH010000432.1:0-2539 GCA_964633615.1 uncultured Bacteroidales bacterium
GTCCCGAACAAGAAAAATAAGAAGTGACAGACACGGACCCACCAGTTGGTTGTCTGTCACCATTACAGAAGGCAAGTTCAGACAGGTTCGAAAAATGACTGCAGAAGTGGGTTTCCCAACGCTAAGGCTGATTCGTATTCGCATAGGAAACATCAGGCTAAATAATTTACTTCCGGGTGAAACGAAAGAAGTGGATAGCTTCCAGCTTGATGGAGAATAATTAGTACACAGATGTTAAAAAGGCGGTTTACCCCAATCCATTTAGGGATTATATTAATATCAAACCCAATGCAGAAATTAAAATAATCAGAATTGTTGATATGAAGGGTATTGTTAAGATTAACACCACAAATAATTCTAATATCAATACTTCAAATCTTTAGAGTAGGATTTATATTCTCCTTATAGAAGATGAAAAAGGAAACATCGACAGGAAAAAACTATACGGGAATAACTATAATTGTGATCCAAAATCGTATTTCTTCAAGCCTATAGCAGAACTTTTGCCCGTATTCTCATTTGTCAGATCATTTAAAACATAACATCATTTTAACATGAAATATGTATATTAGATTCCGAATTTGATAAGATCTAAGTTTATTTTGCTTATAACAAGAAAAAATTGAACATGACTTACAAACGGATTATTCTAAAAAAATATGGAGGCCCCGGGGAGCTCCAGCTTATTGAAGAGCCAGAACTTCCTGAACCCGGTAAAAATGAAGTAAGAGTAAAAGTTCTTGCAACCAGTGTTAATTTCACGGATATTATGATACGGAAAGGCATGTATCCTGAAGTAAAACAAAAGCCCCCCTTCTCTCCCGGCTATGATATGGTGGGAATTATCGACAAAGTGGGTGAGCATGTGAAACAATTCAGGGAAGGCGACAAAGTAGCTGACATGACCGTTATAGGATCCTACTCTGAATACATTTGTCTGTCCGAAAATCAACTAATTCCTTTACCCGAAGAGTTAAATCCTGTTGAGGCAGTAAGCCTTATTTTAAGCTATGTAACAGCTTATCAGTTACTTCACCGCGAAGCAAAAGTCAAGCCGGGCCAGAAAATACTTGTTCATGGCGCAGGCGGCGCTGTTGGTCAGGCAATGCTGGAACTGGGGAAATTGTCAGGTCTGGAGATGTATGGAACGGCCTCTGCCTCAAAGCACAATATTGTATCTAAGCATGGAGCAACACCCATCGATTACAAAGAAAAAGACTTTGCTAAACAACTAAATGATAAAAGAATTGGTGGATTTGATGTTGTTTTTGATCCCATTGGGGGTAAAAATTTCAAAAAATCCTTTGGTCTTCTGAAAAAAGGAGGAAAATTGGTGGCTTACGGTTTTTACAATGCTGTTATGGGGCATGGTGGAAGTATTCCGGCTGACTTTATAAAGCTGCAATTATGGAATATCTTACCTAATGGACGAAAAGCAGGATTTTACTCCATTGGAGCACTTAGAAAAAAACACCCTGAATGGTTTAGAGAAGATCTAACCACACTTTTTGATATGCTGAAAGACAAAAAAATAAAGCCGTTAATTGGAGATAAACTTCCTCTTAGTAAAGCTGCAGAAGCACAAAAAATGCTAGAAAATCGGGAAGTGCAAGGAAAAATTATCCTGAAATTTAACCAATGAAAATCTAAATTTTAATTTTCCACATGAATAAAATATTAATATTAAGCCTTATGTTAGGATTATTGAGTTGTTCTTCAAACAAAAAAATTAATGAACTCTTTTCAGAGTCCGGGACATTGCAAAACAAAACATTTAGTTATGAACAAATAAAGTCTCTCCCGGCACCGGTCCAAAAATACTTTAACTATGCATTATCTGAAAAACAACCTTACCTGAGCAATCTGCACCTGAAGCATACAGGTCGTTTCAAAACCGGAATCGGTAAAGACTGGGTCGATATCAAAGGAGAACAATATTTTACAGCCCAACCACCCGGATTTGTTTGGATTGGAAAAACAAAGGCGTTTAAAGCAATAGATTCATACGTTTTCAATAAAGGAAATCTCTCCGTTTACCTTTTTGGTTTTTTGCGTATTGTAAAAAGTGAGGGACCAACAGTAAACCAGGCAGAATTATTACGCTGGCTGGGAGAAAGCGTCTGGATGCCTACCAACCTTTTGCCTAACGAACAAATAAGCTGGTCGGCTATAAACAACAACAAAGCCAGGCTCACTTTTGAGTGGAATAGAAAATCAGTGTACTACATTGTGCATTTTAATGAAAAAGGTCAAATCAGAAAGCTTGTGACAGAGAGATATATGAACCCGGATCGACTGGAAAAATGGGAAGGCTGTTTAGACAATTACCAGGAAATAAACGGAATGATGATTCCCCTGAATATTGAAGCAAGCTGGCTACTTGAAGAGGGTAAACACACATACGCTGATTTTCATGTTGAGGAGTTTAACTATAATGCACAAAAAAGATTCTGATTTGGAGGTAATTCTATAATAACTCCCTTAGTGAATACAGAATTTTTTATAAAAATATTTCAAAAAATTGCTTTTTAAGTTTTTT
>CAZWHH010000433.1:0-2528 GCA_964633615.1 uncultured Bacteroidales bacterium
AAAATACTTCACCGAATTGACAGAAAAGGATATAAAGCCTACAGGGATATTGAAGGAAATTATGATTTTGCTCAGGAAGGCTATACTCTTTTTATTGATTATGTCCAGGGCGACCCGTTTGCTTCACCCAGCAAATTAAGAGTGATAATGCCTCAAAAGAAAGCGGGTTTTCCAGTTGAGTGTTTTTCTAATAAAAGCCGCGAGATAGCTACCCGCGACTTCATAATACGAAGGTTTGACAGGGCCATTAAAAAATATTCAAAGGGCTCAAGAGGTTCAGGAAAAAGCGGAAGGATTCACATTGACCGTCCCGGACAAGAAATATTGGAAAGAACGGCAGCCTTTATTGATGAAGAAAATCTTGAAATAAGGTTTAATATTGGGTTACCTGCATTTGGAAGAAAAATAGCCGGAAAGGAGGCCATACAAATTATTTTTAAAGAAATACCAACTATTATAGATGAATCCCTCCTTTTCGATAATATGCCACAGGAAAAATTACAAAAACATTACACCACAAGTGAAGATACAGACTTTCTGAGAAATGCCCTTGCAGAAAGAGGCCTCATTGCTTTTGTAGCAAATGGTTCGGTTCTCCCCAGAATTAGTGGAATTGATCCCCGACCAATGGATAAGGATCATGCCATACTATTCCAAAGTCCTGAATCAATGGAGGTAAAAATAAAACTCCCCAATGCAGGAATCATAAAAGGAATGGGATTACGTAAAGGAATAAATCTTATCGCGGGTGGAGGGTTTCACGGAAAATCAACTCTGCTTCAGTCAATAGAACAAGGAATTTACAATCATTTGCCTGGAGATGGGCGTGAGTATGTAGTTACAAATCCCAATGCCGTAAAAATCCGGGCAGAAGACAGGAGAAACATTGAAAAGGTAGATATCTCTTCTTTTATCAACAATCTGCCCCTGGGAAAATCAACCAAAGATTTTTCAACCGAAGACGCCAGCGGAAGTACTTCCCAGGCAGCAAATATTATCGAGGCCATAGAGGCGGGTACAGAAGTGCTGATGATAGATGAAGATACTTCTGCCACAAACTTCATGATCCGCGACAACCGAATGCAACAACTAATCAATAAAAAACAGGAACCTATTACACCCTTCATCGATAAAGTAAGGCTGCTCTATTCTGATTACAACATATCAACCATTCTTGTTATGGGTGGTTCAGGCGATTACTTTGATGTGGCTGATTATGTGATTGGAATGGATAATTACGTTCCTAAAGATCTGACCCAAAAAGCAAATCAAATAAAAGAAAGCATTGACAGCAAACGATACGATGAGGGGGGTGATGCTTTTGGATACATAAAAAAACGAATTCCACTGGCCAGAAGCATTGATCCATCAAAAGGCAAAAAAAGAAAAAAGATCAAATCCGGAGGAAAAGACGCAATCGTTTTTGGCACTTACCACATTGATATATCTGCTGTGGAACAAATTGCAGATTCCAGTCAGACCAATTCGATTGGCGAAGCGCTGGTTTATGCAAAGAAATATATGGATGGAAATAATGATCTCTCAACCATTCTTGAATATGTCGACAGGGATATAAAAAAATACGGGCTCAATGTGATCGGACACCCCAACAACGGTGATTATGCCATTTTTAGAAAATTTGAACTGGCTGCTGCTTTAAACAGACTGCGATCCCTTGAGGTTAAACAGAATAATGATAACTAAAACCTTTCCGGGCAGTAAATGAACAGGTACTGCTTTTTAGTTTAAAAAACTTTTAGGCTGAATAATTCAGGTTAGACTTAAAAAGATTTTACTTCCCCGCCCCCGAAAAGAGCAATACCTTTAATGATCAGAGAGCTTTCAGATGTACCTTCTTTTCTTTCAGTAAACTCTCGTTTATCATCAAATCCTCCGAATATGGAAGTAACTTCTACCTTCACATCCCAATCATCAGGAACAATAAAGGTGGAACCACCAAACACCATAAAAACATCCAGCACATTCTCGCCTGGAGCCAAAGTGGCCTCTTTAAAAAGAATTTTTGACCCTCCCAGGATGGAAGTAACCGAACCTCCTTCGAATGCATCGGCTGTTATACGGCGTTCATTTCCTCCTAATATGGCAATATCATCAATTGTATTAGCCTTTTTGCCTCCGGACTGCCGGGTCTGACTTTTTACACTTCCCAATGACCTGAACAATATTAAAGCACCAACGGCTATAAAAAGCACCGGCCAGAAAAGATCATGATCAAATATCGAGACATCTATCGTTCTTTTGAGTAAAAATAAGCCTCCAATAATTAATAAAATCCATCCTGTATTACTTTGCTTACGGCTTAAAATAAAAACAAGCCCTATCACAACAAGAAGGGCAGGCCAGGTAAAAATATAATCCAAAAAACCTGTGTCAAACAGGTTAAAGCTTCTTAAGATAAGTGCCAGTCCGATAAGTAAAAAAATAACCCCTATCAGGCTGCGACCGGTAAGTTTATTATGTCCCATCATTAGTAAGTTAAAAAATTCGATCTAAGATATGAATTTTTT
>CAZWHH010000434.1:0-2511 GCA_964633615.1 uncultured Bacteroidales bacterium
TATAAATTCCAAAACCCAGCACAATAACATATATTGCAGGCTGAAGAACTAGTTTCTTAAAACGGTTCGTTTTTCTTTCAGCTTCATTTTCCATTCTTTGCTTCAGCCGGGTATAATAAAATGGCTGATAAGGAATTTTTTCCTCCTGCAGATTATTCCAGCTTACCCTCATCTTCTGATAAAGCTTTTGACAATCATTGCAGCTTTCCAAATGCTGTTCTACAGCCTGATTTTCATCCCCGGTCAATTCGCCATCGATATACTGTAATATTTTTTTATGTACTTTGGAACAATTCATATTAGCTGTTTTTCTGTGTTTATGACACCAATGGGTATAATTTATTACAATTAAGTCTAAATTTTTTTAATCTTGTGAATCATCTGTTTTTGAATCTTGCTTTTTGCGCGGTTTATAAGGACTCCTGTTTCTGTTACCGAAATATTCATGATTTCTGATATTTCTTTGTAAGACAAACCCTCAAACTTATTCAGATTAATAGCTGTTTTTTGTTTTTTGGGTAATTGATCAATTACAGCAATCACCCTTTCTATATCCTCATTCCTGCTAATCTGTTCTTCGGCGTTTTCTTCACTATCAGCAACTGAATCGGCCGGATTATTTTGTTCGCCTTCAAGCAATAAATCCAGACTGCTGAAAATATTCTTTCGTTTCTTGCTTCTCAAAAAATTCAATGATTTATTTACAGCAATCCGGTAAAGCCAGGTAGAAATTTTAGAATCCCCTTTAAAAGTATCTACAGAATGAAATACTTTGATGAACACTTCCTGTGATACATCAAGCGCATCATCTCTGTCGTGCAGAAAACTATTACACACATTAACAACCAATTCCTGGTATTTGTCGACCAATTCCTTAAAGGCCTGTTCATCTCCTTCCTTAATTCCGGATATTAATTGCTGCTCTGTCATTTACTGTTTAATCAATTTTTTTATTGTTAGGACACCTCTTCAAAAATTTTATTACAAATTAATCAATATTTTTGTTTTTTGAAATGAAAATGGCTTTCACACAAGCAGGAAGTTCTTATTTTTGCGTCATGGATAAAAAAAATCAAAAAGCTGCTGAAAAAATTCAAAAAAAAGCGGGAAAGGCTATTCATGAATACAAAATGATTAAGGAAAACGATCATGTTTTGGTTGCGTTATCAGGAGGAATTGATTCCCTGGTATTGCTCGATATTCTTTCGAAAAGAAAAAAAGTAATCCCAATAAATTTTCAGCTATCAGCCATACACATAGCCCACGAAATCAATTCCCGGAAGATCTCTACAAACATTCAGAAAATACAAGAGTTCTGCAGAGCACACAAAATCACGCTGCACACCTTTGATTTAAAATTAGAATTAGACGAAAAAGCAATGAAAAAAGGTGTCTGTTTCCTTTGCTCATGGAACCGAAGAAAAATGATCTTTGAAAAAGCCAAAGAGCTGGGTTGTAATAAAATTGCTTTCGGACATCACATGGATGATGCTCTCGAAACTCTGCTCATGAATATGACATTTCATGGTGAAATATCTTCTATCCCTCCAGTAAAAGAAATGTTTCAGGGCACATTTACACTGATCAGACCCTTAATCCTTTTAACAGCAAAAGAAACAAATAAATATACCCGGTTAATAAAACTAGAAAATGCAGAAGGAATTTGTCCTTTTGAAGAAAAAAACCAACGGGAAAAGTTTCGCCCAATCGTTGATCAAATGTCAAAGATGCACAAACTTTCGAAAACAAACCTTTACAATTCAATGTCGAACATCCTGAAAGAATATCTCCCTGATAAAAAATATTAGATAAAACTTTCATTTACAATTTCCAGAAAAAAGGCAATGAATAATTACGATGTAAATCGACATCTTTAAAATATTAAATGTAAGTAAGTTAACGATTATCTATTTATATAAGGCCCTGGCATAAAAATTAATATTCTAATGAAGTCCACACCCTAAGTACCTTTCTGATTTTATAGACTTAAATAATATTTTTCTCTAAAAAATATTATTTTTGCAAAAAATATAATAGGAACAATATTAAGCAAAAGGTCAATTTAATATCTGCAAAAATTATTTGACCAGAAGAGAAATCCACATAATAGTCTTTGGCTTTGAATCAATAAATTTCTCATAATAAAAAATTGAATTATCTCTTTTGCTAATTATTTGTTTAAATTATTGTTAAAAAATCCTGACTTCAAACTCTTTGAGACAAAAATGATCAGAAAAATATTATTGCCTGTTATTTTTATTCTTTTTTATTCCAGTTCTATACAATCTCAATCGTTAAGAGATCCTGTACATAAGAACATATTGCAACTAATAAGGAATAATAAACTGGAAAAAGCAAAAAGAAAAATTGACAGCATCCATAATCATATAAAGGGAACGGAAAAAAGAAGTGTAAAACAAGCAGAATTATATAAATTAATGAGTGCTTTTTATAGTAACAATTCTCTCATGGATTCAGCTATTTATTATCAAAAAAAGGCCTGGGAAGTGT
>CAZWHH010000435.1:0-2489 GCA_964633615.1 uncultured Bacteroidales bacterium
GGAAATATGGCATGGCCTCTTATTATTGTGGGTATGCTAATGGGAGTCGGCTTTATCCTGATGCAAGTGAAAAGCCCAATGCTTGTTTCAATTGGAATGTATCTTCCTTTACAAACAACCTTTGCTATATTCATTGGAGGTATTATTAAAGGAATTTTGCAAATTTATGAAAAGAAACGAAAATTCGGGGAGAAGAAAAAAGCCAAAGTGAACAATATTGGTATATTGCTCGCTTCAGGACTGATTGCTGGCGAAGCATTAATAGGTTTGCTATTTGCCGGACTCGCATTTGGCAAAATCGAAATATGGCGTTTCAGTGATCCTTCGTTCTTAACAAGTATTGCTATTTTCATTATCCTTGGAATTATACTTGTGAGAATACCTTTAAGAAAAGCTAAAAACTCTGTAAAAGAGTCAGAAGAAGAATAAAACAATGATCAATTAAGTATTTTAAATTGGGATGCTGACTTTTACAGTATCCCAATTTTTTTTTCATAAATTTGAACTTCAAATAAAAATAGGAACACATGGGATTGAATTTTTTTCAGAGGAGAAAAATATTAAAAAAAGCAAACGTGCTGGAACTGCATCCTGTCAGGAACCATGATCATGAATTTACAAAAGAAGGCAATGTCTGTCTTATCGTACCCAAATTCAAAAAAAAATGGCTGAGAGACTTTATGATCGCGGGTACCAAAAAAAAGAATTTTTCTATCTACCTGGATGAACTAGGCACTGCAACCTGGCTTGAGATAGACGGAGAAAAAAATGTGCAGGAAATCTGCAATAAGTTGCAAAAAAAGTTCCCTGAAAAATTAACGCACAAAGAAGAGGCTATAGAGAGAACTACAAAATTTTTATTTCAACTCTATGAACAAAGATATATTACCTTTAATGAGTTGCTTACAGATGAAAATTAAATGAGTTATATAAATTTAAAAATACGGAGGAAAAATAATGAGCGAAATTAAAAAATTAGAGCCCAAAGCATTGTGGAAACATTTTTATAGTTTGACACAGATTCCACGTCCCTCTAAAAAAGAGGAAAAAGTGGTTGAATTCATTGAAAAATTTGGAAATGACCTTGGACTGGAAACAATCAAAGACGAAGTAGGAAACGTGATAATTAAGAAACCTGCTACTCCAGGATATGAGAACAAAAAAACAATTGTCATGCAGGGACACCTGGATATGGTTCCTCAAAAAAACAGCGATAAAGATTTCGATTTCGAAAAAGATCCGATTGAAACAAAGATTGAAGGCGATGTGGTCAAAGCAAATGGCACGACACTCGGCGCAGATAATGGAATGGGCGTAGCTGCCGCCATGGCTGTTCTTGAATCAAAAGAACTTGAACACGGACCGGTAGAGGCTTTATTCACAGTCGATGAAGAAACAGGAATGACCGGGGCAAATGCTCTGAAACCTGGTTTACTTGATGCAGAAATTTTAATCAACATGGACTCCGAAGATGAAGGTGAACTTTATATAGGATGTGCAGGCGGATTAGAAACAAACGCTTTTTTTCATTATAAAGAAGAATCATTGCCAGCTGATGTAACAGCTTTTGAAATTGAAGTGAAAGGAATGAAAGGCGGACACTCCGGTTTGGACATACAACTTGGAAGAGGCAATGCAAATAAAGTCCTGAACAGAGTATTATGGTATGGGATTCAAAATCTGGATGTCAGATTAGCTAAAATAGAAGCCGGAAGCCTGCGAAATGCGATTCCGCGTGAAGCCAACGCAACAGTTGTTGTGCCTAACAGCCAGGCAGGTGAATTCAAAAACTATGTAAAAGAAGTAACCGAAGCGGTGAAGAATGAATTATCCCAGGTAGAACCCAACATGAAGATTGAAGCCAAAGACACTGACTTGCCTTCTTCTGTTATCGACAAAGAAACACAGGATAATTTGGTTCGTGCCATTTATGGATGTCCTCATGGTGTTATGCGTATGAGCGACAGCATGGAAGGACTTGTTGAGACCTCCACAAATATGGCTGTCATCAAAATGGAAAATGGAGCAGTAAGGATTCAAACATTACAGAGAAGCTCTGTGGACTCTGCAAAAGAAGACCTGGGAAATATGCATAGAAGCGTATTTGAATTGGGTGGCGCAGAAGTTGTTCATGAAGGAGCTTATCCCGGATGGAAACCCAATCCTGATTCACCCATTTTAGCAACCATGAAAGAGGTTTATAATAACAAATTTGGGAAAATTCCTAAGATTATGGCCATTCATGCAGGACTTGAATGTGGTATCATTAGTCAGGCCTATCCAAATTTAGATATGATATCTTTTGGTCCCACTATTAATTATCCACACTCACCTGATGAAGAAGTGAATATCAAAACCGTACAAAAATTCTGGGATTTCTTAGTGGAAACTCTTAAGAACATACCTGAGAAATAAATTACCAAACAATGATAAAAAAGGCTGTTCGTTTCTTATGAACAGCCTTTTTCTTTATCTTTAAAAAGAATAAG
>CAZWHH010000436.1:0-2483 GCA_964633615.1 uncultured Bacteroidales bacterium
TAATTATACAAATTATTTCGCTATTGTTTCCAAAAACAAACATAGGAACTTGAACATTTATAGAACGCAAAGTGATGAAAACAATGCGACTCCAGAGGAGTCGTACCAGTGCCTCCTAACGCCGCCTGGTGACTTTGGCAAATCGAAAACCGTAAATGGGTTTTGAGAGGCTGTGAAGCCGGCTGGAATGATAAAGGTTCGTATTACCCTAACACACCAAACCCAGACTACTCTAGCGGACTTTTGTTTTGACATACCGGGGGAAATTTTTCACATGATTTTTTCGTGTTTTATGAAAATGGGTTCACAAAAATTTCTCCCGTTGATCTGTTTTCAATGCACTTAAATTTGTACATTTGCAATTACATAAAAATGGGGTATTAGCTCAGTTGGTTCAGAGCGCTACCTTGACAGGGTAGAAGTCGCTGGTTCGAATCCAGCATATCCCACAAAAAGTCCAGAATCAAACTGGGCTTTTTTTTATAAATAAAGAACCAGGAAAACGAATTCTTCCTCTAACTTTTTGTCAAAACAATCTTTTAATTATCTTGTCAAAAAATTAAAAAAATGGCAGACAAGAAAATACTTATAACAGGCTCTACAGATGGAATTGGTAAGCAAACTGCATTTAACCTTGGCTCAAAGGGCTATCAGGTGATTGTTCATGGCAGAAAAAAGGACAGGGTTGAAGAAACTACAGATGAGTTGAAGGAAAAGACAGGCAATCAAAGTTTCTTTGGATATGTGGCAGATTTTGAATCGCTTCAGGAAGTAAAAGAAATGGCGGAAAAGGTTCGTGGAGAACATCCTGATTTGGATGTATTACTGAACAATGCGGGCATAATGCAGAACAGCAAAGAATTTACTGCTGACGGCTTTGAAAAAACACTTGGGGTGAATTACCTGGCTCCTTTCCTGCTTACCCGGCTTTTGGTTCCTGTTCTATCCAGACCCGGGGATACAAGAATAATCAACGTGAGTTCTATGATGCATGGTTCCTCGATTGATTTTGAAAACCTACAGGGAGAAAAATCTTTCGACGGATCAGAAGCATACGGTTTATCCAAACTATGCAACATTCTATTTACCTACAAATTAGCCCGGGAGTATAGTAAAGAAGATTTTGTCACTCACTGCCTCCATCCGGGAGTAATCAACACCAAATTATTACGCCGGAACTTTGGAAACATTGGTAGTCCGGTTGAAGAAGGAGCTTCTAACCTTGAACATGCAGCGACCTCAAAAAATCTGAAGGACATCACGGGTAAATATTTTAAAGACCAAAGAGAACAATCTTCTGCAAGCATCAGCTATGACCATGAAATACAGGATAAACTATGGAAACTCAGTAATAAAATGTCTCAGTCTTTTTTAAAAAAGTAAAAGAATTCATAAATTCCACTCACTTTTAGATACTATTTGTGCATAATAAATCATTATGAAAAAAAACAAACAACCAGATAATATTCTAAAGAAACAAACGATTAAAAAACCCTTCATTAAAAGGCTTTTTGATATTCACGGACCTGTCTTCTGGCCAACTGTCATTCTTTTAATCCTTTTCATCAGTATTACAATCATTGTCGGAGAACCGATGGAAAAAGTCTTTGCTAACATGCAAGACTGGATATCCACTAATTTTGGATGGTTTCTGGTTTTGGTCGTTAACTTCTTACTATTTTTTATTTTATTCATCGCCTTTACAAAATATGGAAAAATAAGACTTGGCGGGAGAAATGCTGTTCCCGAATTCAGCCGGAGTTCCTGGTTTGCCATGCTCTTCAGTGCAGGAATGGGAATTGGTATTTTATTCTGGAGTGTGGCTGAGCCCATCTTTCATTTTACCTCTCCCCCGGTAGGAGAAGGACAAACAATTGAAGCTGCCAAAGAAGCGATGAGAACCACTTTTTTACACTGGGGCTTACACGCGTGGGCTATTTATTCTCTGGTCGGACTGGCTCTTGCGTTCTTCTCATTTAACAGAAATATGCCGTTGGCCATCCGTTCTGTCTTTCATCCAATACTTGGCGATAAAGTATATCGATGGCCCGGAGATGTGATTGATGTCCTTGCTGTACTGGCCACGCTTTTTGGACTGGCTACGTCGCTCGGTCTGGGAGTTAAACAAGTAAGTGCCGGACTTGAGCATGTATTTAAAATAAACGACAGCCTTCAGACCCAGGTCATACTGATTATTGCCATAACCCTGGCAGCTACTGCCTCTGTTGTATCTGGCCTTGACCAGGGAGTTAAAAAACTCAGCGAATTAAATATTAACCTGGGGGCAGTTTTACTGATTTTCATTATCATTATCGGCCCCACCATATTCATACTCGACTCTTTTACCCAGAATATAGGAAATTATATAAGTCATTTTTTTGAAAAAAGTTTCTGGACCGAAAGTTACAAGCAAAGCAACTGGCAGAACCAATGGACCATCTTCTACTGGTCATGGTGGATCTCATGGTCGCCTTTCGTGGGTA
>CAZWHH010000437.1:0-2480 GCA_964633615.1 uncultured Bacteroidales bacterium
CCTGAAGAATCAGAGCGCGGGTATCTGGATTGTCTGATATTGTTCTGAAAGCATCCTTTAGTTCATGAATCATCTCATCATTAAAAGCGTTTCTTTTGCCGGATCTGTTCAGACTGATGGTGACAATATCATTTATTTCCTTGTATTCTATGGTTTTGTATTCTTTCATGATCGGTTTGTTTACATTCTGAAAATTCCATTATTCGGGTCTCCGTAAGGTTTGTTTCTTGACATTTCAATCCCCATGGCAATGATTTTCCTGGTATCTGTCGGATCGATAATACCGTCGTCCCATACTCTTGAAGTGCTGTAGTAGGCAGAGCTTTCATTTTCATATTTTTCAAGCATCTGTTGTTTAAACTCTTCGATTTCTTTGCTGTGATCCTTATTATCCTGCTTCTTTAATTGCGTTGCTTTTATAGAGGTCAGCACGCTGGCAGCCTGTTCTCCGCCCATCACCGAAATTTTTGCATTGGGCCACATGAACAACAGCCTTGGGTCATAAGCCCGTCCGGCCATTGCATAATTTCCGGCTCCGAATGATCCGCCGATAATTACGGTGAATTTCGGAACTTGAGCATTCGCAACTGCATGAATGAGTTTGGCGCCATCCCTGACAATACCCTCATGTTCATATTTTTTGCCCACAATAAATCCTGAAATATTCTGAAGAAAGAGGATCGGTATTTTTCGGTACTGCGCTAATTCAATAAAATGTGCTCCTTTTCTGGCTGTTTCAGCAAGAATCACCCCATTGTTGGCCAGTATTCCTACCGGGTATCCCATGATTCTGGCAAATCCTGTTACCAGGGTCTTTCCGTAATCTTTTTTGAATTCATGAAATTTGCTGCCGTCGGTTATCCGGGCGATTATTTCATGCACATCTACCGCCTTTTTAAGGTTTACAGGTGCCAGACTATATAATTCCCCTGAATCATAAGCCGGTTCTTCAGAAGGTTGTATGTCCATTTCCTGTTTCTCCGGCTTTTTGAGCGTACTGAATATGTTGCGGCAAATTTTCAGGGCATGCAGATCATCTTCTGCAATATGATCTGCCACACCGGATATCTGGGTGTGTACTTCTGCACCGCCAAGTTCTTCATCTGTGACTTCTTCACCTGTAGCAGCTTTTACCAGGGGTGGACCACCAATAAAAATTGTTCCCTGGTTTCTGACAATTATACTTTCGTCGCTCATGGCAGGCACGTATGCCCCGCCAGCGGTGCATGAACCCATCACGATAGAAATCTGGGGTATACCTTGTGCCGACATTTTTGCCTGGTTGTAAAACAATCTTCCGAAATCTTCTTTGTCAGGGAAAACCCGGGATTGTTCCGGGAGAAAAACACCGCCACTGTCTACCATATAAACAATGGGTAGATTATTTTCCATGGCAATTTCCTGCGCCCGCACATGTTTTCTGATGGTTTCTCTTATGTAGGTTCCGCCCTTGACAGTCGCATCATTGGCAACTACAACAGCTTCTCTCCCCTGGATGATTCCGATTCCGGTTACTATTCCTGCTGAAGGAAACGAATTGTTGAACTGATCAATCGCTGCCAAAGCTGAAAGTTCAACAAAAGGGGTTTTCGGATCCGTTAATTTTTCAATTCTTTCACGGGCCAGTAATTTACCTCGTTCGCGGTGTTTTTTAAGTGCTTTTTCACCGCCACCCTTTAGGACTTTTTGATACTTTCCCCTGAAATCATTTAACAAACGTTGAAATGTTTGTTTCTGGAGGTCAAATCTTTCATTTGTGTTGTCTATGTTTGTTTCAATTCGTTCCAATTTTTGTTGTTTTGAGGTTATTTTATTTAGGAAAACACTAAAATGAATATTTTGTTTAATATTTTTGTTCAATAGTTTAAACATTTTTTGTTGATTTAGGTAATATCTTATTAAGCAAAGGTTTGAGTATATGTATAGGTTTTTGGCGTTGTTTTAAATGCTATTGCTCCATTGTTAAATTGTTCCATTGTTGAATTTATTGATTGAGGCTGAGGCTGTCAGAAGCCTGGATTGGAGGGATGTTTATTCTATTGTTGAATTGTTGAATGGTTAAAATGTTTAATTACTACGCTGGCTTGTAGCTCCTGCCTTTGTTGGATAAAATATACCATGCCTACGGCATTCTGTTCCGTTGGTGGTTTTCATCACCCGGATTGGCATCCGGGTCTACAAATCTTTCATGCCTAACGGCATTAAAAACCGGAAAAGATTATCCGTCGATTGAACCCTTAAGGATGGCACCCACGTTCACCATAAAATGATCCCAAGCCAATGATAACGCCAATAAGAATAGCATCCACGTTCACGTGGGTAAACCTGAACCACACATCACAAACCCCAGCCGGCTTTCTATCTTAAAAAGCCCGCTGAAAGGTGGCTATAAAGGGGTGTGAGGTGTCAATGGATTACCATACTGAAGAGACTGTGTGAAAATATAATTTTATCATGTTATTATATCGAAATAATTGTCA
>CAZWHH010000438.1:0-2464 GCA_964633615.1 uncultured Bacteroidales bacterium
CACCTCACCTAACCGGTAGGCGAAAAAAGACCCAAACTCTCTTCTTCCTTAAAGGAAAATAATATTTTTATCATATAATTTCAATAAAACGACACAATGGAACCGGTAACAAGACACAACAAATATGAAATGAAACCGATTCGCATCGTGTCAAATAAATAAACACAACAAAAATAATAAAATTATGAAACGTAAAATTTTAACAATAGCATTAACAGGAATATTTGTATTAGGTTTGATTGCATCAATCAATACAAATCAAACAAACCAGGAAAAGAATATTGAAATATTACAGAATAGTCACGCGGATATGAGCCCTGACAAAGTAGGTTGTTCTTTCCCTGGAAATGAAAACTGTCCACTTTTTCCAGACTATAACGAAGAAAAGTTCAAAATAGAAGAATTACCAGCCCATTGAAGTATCAAATAAAATGGTATTCAATACAAAGCTAACAATTCATCTAACTTATTATGAGGGAGGAGGCACTCAAACTCCTCCCTGTATTCTATTTACAATGTTCACTTAAACCACTAATTATAATGATACATAACGTAATTAAATTTAAAATCATTCTTTGTTTTATAATTTTAATGATTAGCTGTAATTCTACTCAAAAAGAAAAAATATTTAATAATTTCCCTGAGGAGATTGATCTAAAAGCAAAAATCATAGATTCCAAAGGAGTCGTAAATGTTTATGGAACTATTGGTATCCAAGACAGTATTATGATTATTACCAATTATAATGATAGTCATATCCTTTATTTCATTGATAAATATGATTTTTCCCTGCAAAAAAAAGTAATAAAAAGAGGAAGAGGACCTTATGAAGTTCCTTCATTATTAAGAGGCGCTCATTTAAATGATATAAATGATGAATTTTATTATAATTCAGGAGCCAAACACACAATTTACAAATTTTCAATTCCTCCTTCTATCAAAGACACAATAAATATTCTTGAATTCATGAAATATAAAAATTCTCCCGAAATTTTTGAAATGGAAATTATTGATGATTCACTTCTTTGCTACGTTGGTTCAAGAGATTACAGTGCAATGTTGGTGAATAAAAAAGGAGAAATTATAAAAAATATCGGAAAACTCCCTGATAAACCTGAAGGAATAAAAGAAGCAAATTACAATAACATGTATACACGCTTTATTAGCTTCAATTCATTAAAAAAACAAATAGTTATTGGCTTTTATAAAATAGATAAGCTAATTTCTTTTGATCTGGAAGGAAATAAAGTTTTTGAAAAAATTGGCCCCGACAATATTGAAACCTCCTATAAGAATCAATATCAACACAATGCAAAAAAAGCTTATTGTAGCATTAAATCAGATGGTAATTATATATATGGACTTTATTCAGGTAGAAAAAGTTACATATTCAACTCCGAAGCAATTACTTTTGATAATATAAAACATTTATATTCTAAATCCATACTTATCTTCGACTGGGAAGGCAACCCTAAACTGAGAGTTAATCTTAGCCATGAATGCAGAGATTTTATCATAGATAAAGAAACGAACAGGTTAATAACCCTATCTCTGGAAGAGGAGCCTTTTCATGTATATGATTTTAGTAAAATAAAACAAGTACTTAATTAATCTACCTATCACAAAAAAAATATGAATTCTATCCGAAATATATCAAGCTTATTATTTGTCATTATTATTGCCATTCCGCTATTTTTGAATGGTTGTATAAATTCAGGCAAAAAGAAAGAAAAACAAATCATCCAAAACCTGATGGATAAAAATTTCCCTTTACCCGATAGTATTGTCATTTTGGATAATTACCATTTAGATACTACCTCCATTCAATATTTTAATTCTAATAGTAAGATTATCAGTCTTGTCGATGGCCGTTGCCCGGCCTGCATCAATAAGTTATCAAAACTTATAGAAGCAAAAAGAAGACTGGAGAGAAAGACAAATAAAGAAATAGATTTCTTATTCCTGGTGCACACAAAAAATTTTAAAACATTTAAAAACAATTTTTATCCTGTTTTAGATCCTGAAACGCCTGTCATCATACAAAAAAGCCTGTCATTCCTTGAAGAAAACCCATTGCCCGGGTTTGGCGTTTATCAAACAGTATTGACAGTCAATAATAAAATCAGACTAGTCGGTAATCCTGCAATTAATAAAGATTTGGAAAAGTTATATTTAGATGAAATTAATAAACAATAAGCAGTCGGTTGTCACTTCGATTGTTACTCAATAGTCACACAATGGTCACTCGGTTGTTACTCGGTAGTCATTCAATGGCCCCAAAACCACTCTCATTTAAGACCACCCAACTCAGAAATCTCCCACGGAAACATGGAACGTGAAACATGAAACGTGGTATCTGGAACATGAAATGAACCGCAAGGAACGCTACCGAAGGCGCAAGGAAAATATAAAATTGCGCGCCATAGCGAATCCCTCGCGCCCATTGCGGTTAAAAAATGGAACG
>CAZWHH010000439.1:0-2459 GCA_964633615.1 uncultured Bacteroidales bacterium
TCTTTCAATATGTCTGCTAGTTCGTTAACTTCTTTTACACTTAAGTTAACCAATTCTTCTGCAAGCGCTTTTAAATCTGCCATTTTTTCCTAATTTTTAATTAATTATAAAATTGTTTATTCTTCTTTTTCTGATAAAGTCTTCACTACACCAGCTAAGATGTCGTTTCCAGATTTTAATCCGGAAATTACATCCTTCATTGGTGATTGAAGTTGTAATATAAGATCACCCAATAATTCTTCTTTAGATTTAATTTTGGATAGATCCTCAAGTTTATCATCGCCAACATACAGCGACTCTTCAACAAAAGCCCCTTTAAGTAAAGGCTTATCGTGCTTTTTCCTGAAGTCTTTAATCACTTTCGCCGGAGTATTTCCCTTTTCAGTTAAAATAATTGAAGTGGGACCGGACAACACATCATAAAGTTCTTCTAAATCATCTTCTACTGCGTCAAGAGCACGTTTCAACAAAGTATTCTTAACCACTTTTAATCTTAGTTCATTTTCATGGCATTTCCTTCGCAACTGAACTGTTTGTTCAGCATTCAAACCAGAAATATCAGCTAAGTAAAAATGACTGGAACTCTTTATATCATCGATTATACTACTGACTATTTGTTCTTTTTCCTCGCGTTTCATAAAGCTCTGAATCTTAAATTTACAAATTAAACGGCTTTTCTGATTTCAGCCGGATCAATTTTAATGCCCGGGCTCATCGTGCTAGAAATCGTAATACTCCTAAAATAGGTGCCTTTTGAAGAGTTTGGTTTAAGTTTTCGAATGGTATTCAGAAACTCTTTGGCATTTTCTTTAATCTTTTTTTCATCAAAAGAAGCTTTACCAATAGAGGTATGAATGATACCATTCTTATCCACTTTAAAATCAATTTTTCCCTTTTTAACTTCTTCAACAGCTTTTCCTATTTCATTCGTAACAGTTCCGCTCTTGGGGTTAGGCATTAACCCTCTTGGCCCTAACACTTTACCGAGGGGTCCTACTTTAGACATAACCGATGGCATTGTAATCACCACATCCATCTCGGTCCATCCTTCTTTAATTTTCTCTATATACTCATCTAAACCAACAAAATCTGCACCAGCTGCTTTAGCTTCCTCTTCTTTGTCGGCTGTACACAGAACCAATACTTTTTTGGTTTTCCCGGTACCATGAGGTAGAGTAATTACGCCTCTCACCATCTGATCTGGTTTTCTTGGGTCAACGCCTAAACGAATATCTAGATCAACAGAAGCGTCAAAACTGGCTGTAGTAATTTCTTTCACTATATTAGCAGCTTCATCAAGCTTATAAAGTTGATTTTTGTCGAAACGCTCTAACGCTTTTTTTCTATTTTTCGTTAATTTCGTCATTGTACAATTATTATTTATTCTTCATTACCAGGGAATTTTCCTTTTACAGTAATTCCCATACTTCTTGCTGTACCAGCAATCATTTTCATTGCAGAGCCAATAGTGAAAGCATTTAAATCTTCCATCTTGTCTTCAGCGATTGTTTTAATCTGATCCCATGAGATAGAACCCACTTTATCCTTATTTGGCTCTGAAGAACCAGACTTCAACTTAATGGCTTCCAGTATTTGTACTGGTGCCGGTGGAGTTTTTGTCACAAAATCAAAGGACTTATCGGAATAAACCGTAATAATTACCGGAATAACCTTTCCAGCTTTTTCCTGAGTTTTTGCATTAAACTTTTTACAAAAATCCATAATGTTGACGCCCTTGGCTCCCAAAGCAGGTCCTACCGGGGGAGATGGATTTGCTTGCCCACCTCTGATCTGCAATTTAATTATACCTTCAACTTCTTTTGCCATAGTTTTTTCTTAAAAAATTATTCTTTCTCTACTTGCATAAAACTTAATTCCAATGGAGTTTTTCGTCCGAAGATTTTAACCATTACTTTTAGTTTTTTCTTTTCTTCGTTGACTTCTTCGATCACGCCATTAAAATTATTAAACGGACCATCAATAACTTTTACAGTCTCACCAATGTAAAAGGGGACATTGATCTCTTCATCATTTTCCGCCAGTTCGTCTACTTTCCCCAGAATTCGATTGACTTCAGATTTTCTGAGTGGTGAAGGCACATTACCTTCTGTCTTAAGAAAACCGATTACATTAGGGATATTTTCAAGAAAATGCTGTATATCTCCTACCATAACAGCTTCCACCATCACATATCCCGGGAAAAAATTACGTTCTTTATTAATTTTCTTCCCGTTTCTAATTTGGTAGACTTTTTCAGTAGGAATCAACACCTGAGAAACGTAATCACCTAAATTTCTTTTGGCAACTTCGCTTTCAATGTATTGCTTTACTTGCTTTTCTTTACCCCCAATTGCTCTTAAAACGTACCATCTCTTTTCGTTATCTGCCATCACCTCTCATTTAGTAGAACATTCCGTAAATAAAATCCATCAAATTTCTAAAGGAAAAATCCATTGCAA
>CAZWHH010000440.1:0-2458 GCA_964633615.1 uncultured Bacteroidales bacterium
AAGCAGCCAAGGCCACTGCTCCCCCACGTGTAGAGGTCAGCAGAACACCTAATAGGATCAAAACTGTATTGATTACATGAAACCATTTATTTGGAAATTTATTGAAAAGTCTGTACTTGTCTGCATAGATCATATACAGGCTTAAGCCAAAAAAAGACGATAGGGCTGCAGACATATCATTGGGGTTATGGAAAAAACCTGCTCCATAATATGAACCGCGTATACCAACAGATAATCCGGAAAAAATCCAATTTCTGGCCACAAAATTTGTATAAGAAAAATACATTACTGCAATAAAAAATATAAACCAGATCAATTGTCTTTCATTGGTAATTGTATTGATTGTTAAAAAATAGACTAAATAAAATTTAAAAAAATATATAATAAAAGTCCAAGATTCAGCAAAATTAATTCCAATAAAGCTACATATAAAACACCATAAAAAATATAATGTTAATAAAACATTAATCCTGTTTTTTACTATAATTTTTTTTCCTGCTAGTATAAAGCAAATCACAAATATTGCAACTGCAAGGTCTCCTAAATGTAGATCTTTAAAGATTGCATACTTGTTCTGTGGTCTAAAATATTCAATAAAGTAGTAAAAAAGACAGGCAAAAAAAGCGATGTCTAATTTCTCTTTAGTTGCTGAACCAGAGCTAGTATTGTCTACTATATCACTCATTTTAAATAATTACACTTAATTTATTGATATATTCACAAACTTAAACCTAACATGCATTCTTATACAAAACATTATATACGCACTGCTTAATTCTAAAAAAGCAATCATCAAATTCTTCTTCACCTTTGCCATAAGGATCTCCTATATTATAGCGATAATATCCCTTGTAGCCTTTGCGTTTAATAGACTCATAAAGTGGCAAAAGGTGAATCTTGGCTTTGTATTCAGGAAATATCTTTTGAAGATTTTGCAGTTGTCTCGCTTCCATTGTCAGGACTAAATCATAGGATTGCATCATTTTTTGATCAACTGGCTTGGAAAAGTGCTTTTCCAGGTCAATATCAAACTTGCGTCCGGTTAAAATAGCTTGTTCAGGTGAAGGAGTAGATTGATTGACCTGAAGACCGGCAGAAGCAAATAGCATGTGATCATTGTTTACAATCTTTCGACTTATATGTTCTGCAAAAGTACTGCGGCAGATATTTCCCTTACAGATATACAAAATGGAATTTATAGGGCCAAAAATATCAGGGTTCTTAAATTTCTTGCCATAGAGACTCCACCAACAATCCCGGAGATATACTTTTATAAAATTTTTAAAGAAAGGTCTGATGATATTCTGGTACATTTGAAATAAAGAACCATATCTAATTTTTTCAGCAGAGAGCCGCAGAGAGCACAGAGGAGCTTTGTTAAAAATTTGAAAAATAGTAAATAAGCCAATTAAGCAGATTTAAGGCGTTTAACGGACTCAGCATCTATTACATTATTTTCAGCAAATACAGAAAATGCATCGGCGTATGAAGTCGGCTCTATCCAGCCCTGATCAGAGATAATTTTCATAATGCCGGATTTGGCCACAAATATGTCTAACCTCTCTGTTTGAAATTCTTTCTTTATTTCGTGTACCTTCCGTGTGTTTCGTGGGCCTATTCGGATAAAGATTTTTGCCCACGAAACATCCCGATGAAATAGAAAGCCCACCGGTTGAATAGGCAAGAAATTCAAAGAATTTTCTGATAAGCAGGATTTTACTGGGTATCAATTCGTGCTTGCCCAGTTCACTGGTGTGATTCGTGGATAAGATCTTCTATTCACTAATCTCACCCGAGAATTTGGAAATTATCTTTTAGTTAAAATCCACTTTTCTTTGTTTACAGACAAGATAACCAAATAGTTTATAATTTCAGCAGGTTGTAAACGTTGCAGAAACGGATTAATTAAATGTATAATGTTTTCAGAGGTAGTAGGATTAACTTTTAGTCTTATGACACCTGGATGCTTATCTAAGGGTAATACTGCCCAATCACCAAAATGTTCATCAAGGGTAATCAAAATCCTATTTTCAGAAATAGCCTTATTCAGGATTTCTCGATCGTCTGCACGTGATTGGCCTACTTCCTTGGCCCTAAGGACATTATAACCTTTTGAGGAAAGCTCTTCAGCAACACACTTTTGAATCATTTGATCCAAATAAAGTCGAAATGTTTTATGCATTCACCAACCTTATCTCAGTATGATCTATGCTTTCACGAGCATAAATCAAGGCTGCTCTAATGTCCTCTTTTTCTAGTTCCGGATAATCTAAAAGTAATTGGTTCCAGGAAATCCCTTCAGCTATCTGTTCCAAAATTATAGCAACAGGTATTCTGGTACCTTTGATTACCGGCCTTCCATTGCAGACCTGCGGGGACAATTCTATTCTTTGTTGGTTTGTCATGTTAATACTCCACTAACTTAAGATTCTTATATTAAAAATATATTTTTCAATAT
>CAZWHH010000441.1:0-2457 GCA_964633615.1 uncultured Bacteroidales bacterium
AGCATGTTCTTCTGAATATACCGTGCTGCCGGAAGGAGAGGATTGAAGGATGCTGGTTTTCAGTGCTATGTTTTGTTCAGAAAGCACTTCGCCATTGCTGTCTCTGATGACTGCCTGGTATTTGATTCCCTGGGGAACCTGGGCAGCAATAAGGTTAATAACAAACAGCAATACGAGTGAAAGAATTAGATTTTTCATAGATTTATATTACTTAATACTATATTTTATTTTTGAACTTTGGTTAATAATCAGGACGATAAATTTATTGTTAATGATTCCTATCTATTTTTTTTGTTATTTTTTCAAGATACTCTAATCTATTAAATAATAAATTGTTACGTTCTTTAAGGTTTTTTATTTGATTGTTTAATTGTTCAATGTATACATGGGCTTTCTCAAGTTCCTCGAGCATACCCTTGTTTCTTGCTCCCAGCTCGACAATATCATTTCCGTTTTCATCTTTTATTGCTTTCTTTACAGCCGGCAGATGTTTATTTTTCCACATAAAAGCTGCATGATCCTCTATGGTTTCTAGGATATAGTCTTTCGTAAAGACAAAATCAGCATGTAGCTCAGAACCTCTTTGATAAATACTTCCGTTGACATCAAGTGAACCTTGAGGGGTATTGGTTCCAATGCCTACATTACCATTCTTTAAAACAGTAAAGGCATTATTTCTGGAGTTATCCATACTTCCATTTCCGATTATAAAAAGTGGATCTAAGCTTTCCCAGGATGTTTGAGAAGAGGTACTAAGTGTATCATTGTATCTTCCAATAACAAAAGAGTTATATGCCCTGGCAATGGTCTTATAACCTAAAGCTGTGGAATTCATACCTCTTGCAATTGTTTCACGCCCCATGGTTGTGGAACCTTCACCGTTTGCAGTAGTAATAATACCCATAGCTGTGGAACTCCATCCGCTTGACCGTGATTGATAGCCAATAGCTATGGCATAGTCTTCGGTTGCTTTTGCTTCATATCCTATAGCTGTGGTATGCCAAGCGCTTGCTCTTGTTTTCCTACCCATTGCTGTGGAAGAAAAACCCTCTGCAACTGTGTTATACCCCATTGCGGTTGAAGATTCGCCACTTGCTGTAGTTTCACGCCCCATAGCTGTTGAAAATGAACCACTTGCTGTTGTTTGCTCGCCCATAGCTGTAGAAAATGAACCACTTGCTGTTGATAGATGACCCATAGCTGTGCCACAGAAATTGGCTGTTGTAGATGAGCCCATTGCTGTTGAACCCGTATTTGTTGCTACCGTATTATATCCGAGTGCTGTAGCAGTTCCATATGCGTATGTTTTATGCCCTATAGCTACAGCAAATGCACCACTTGCTTTTGACTTGTAACCAATGGCAGTAGAATAAACTCCTAATGCCGTATCTGCAATCCCCAGGGCAAAAGAACCTAAACCACTGGAGACAGAACCTTGTCCGACAGCAAAAGAATAATCTCCTGTAGCATGAGCTACTCCAGTGGTTACACCTGCTGAATCCACACCTGCACTTCCAAAGGCAAAACTACGAAATCCTTCAGCTAAGGCTCCACGACCAAAAGCATAGCTTTCGCTGTTATCTGCCTTAGCCCATTGGCCAAAAGAGAATGCATTTACACCTTCAGCAATGGCTTCATTTCCGAAAGCAAATGAACCGTTTTGACCTGCAACAGCCTCTTTTCCAATGGCCGTTGAATAATCGCCCCTGGCCCGGGTTTTATATCCCAATGCCTGGGAATAATCACCGATTGATTTACTTTCAAATCCTGTAGCCATCGAATTGTTTCCTACACTATCCGGACTCTCCACCAATACTTTCCCCGTTAAAAAAGCCTCTTTTTCAGGATACCATAAAATACGAGGTTCACTGGGCTTAATTATCTGAGCTGTGGTTTGGCTCGAAATGTTGAAATAATCATTAACAATGTCTTTGGTATTGTTTCTTCCACTCACGGCAAACCCTCCAATGGGTCCTTTGTTTTCCTGGTTGATGTATATCCGGGTGCTGTCGGGAGTGACTTTCATTACTTCGTAATCCCCTTTGGTGTTGTTTCTGCCGCTGACAGCAAAACCACCAATGGGTCCTTTCTGCATCGAAGTGTCGTTGACGTAAATGATGGTTCCGTCAGGCGTTACACGCATAACCTCAAATTCACCTTTGCTTTTTTTTGTATTGTTTCTTCCGCTCACGGCAAACCCCCCAATGGGTCCTTTTGTTTGTTGATTGACAAATATTCGGGTACTGTCGGGCGTAACCCGCATTACTTCATATTCACCTTTGGTGTTGTTTCTTCCACTCACGGCAAAGCCGCCAATGGGTCCCTTAGGATTGTCCTCATTAACATAAACTTTGGCCCCATCCGGGAAGACAGCAAAAACCACGTTGCCCTGTTTATCCTTTACAGCAAATAAGGTGTCTGTATCTGAGAAGGAATCGTCTGCCTGGACCTCCAGCT
>CAZWHH010000442.1:0-2443 GCA_964633615.1 uncultured Bacteroidales bacterium
AAGCCGTGGTACCCAATGTGGATACCACTGCATTCAATAATAATATGGTGTTGTACGAACTAAAAGACACGTCGGTTGAAGGAGAAACTTACGAAATATATAAACACTCAACCGACCCGAATAAGGCCATTTACGAAGTAGGCTTTACCTATATGGGAGACCAAAGGGGCAATTATATAATCAGTAAAAGCGCTGCCAACGGAAGAGTTTACAAATGGATAGCTCCGAAAAACGGCGTACTCCAAGGCGAATATTCTCCCGTTAAAAAGATTGTTCCACCCCAAAAACAACAAATGTTGGTTCTGGGAGGAGAAACAAACCTAAATCCCTCCCTTCATTCTTTTTTCGAATTTTCTTTTTCAAACAAAGACCTGAATACATTCTCTCCAAAAGACAAAGAAAACAACAAAGGATATGCCGTATCAATGAATATAGATAAGCACTTTTTATTCACAGATACAAGTAAATCGAAAATAAAAACCTCTCTGTCGTACAGACACGTCAACCGGTATTTTACCCCACTAGAAAGATTCAGGGCTGTTGAATTCGACAGAAACTGGAATTTAAAAAACACAACCATAAAAGGCAATGAAAACTTGGTTAGTGGAAAGATTAGTTTTTTTAATAAAGCAACCGGCAATTCTGCTTATTCCTTTGAACATCTTTCCTATAAAAACTACACCGGCAACAAAAACCAATTATCAGTCCAATTCAAAAAAAATGATTTCAGACTCCTGCTTGATGGGAATATTGTATCAACTGATCATCAATCTTCATTTTCTACCGATTTCATAAGATACAACGGAGTTTTCAGTAAATCGTTTTCATGGATGACTGTCGGTGTTAAAGCAAACGGCGAAAACAACCAATGGAGAGAGGCAGTGTCAGACAGTCTCCTGGCAAACAGTTTTGCATTTAACGAATGGCAAATATTTCTTGAATCCCCTGATACAAATAAGAATAAGATTTATATGAATTACCAGGTGAGAGAAGATGACAAGGCTTATCAAAACAAATTCAAAAAACTGACAAAAGCAGAAAATATTAATGCAGGGGTTAAAATCAATACTTTGGACAATCATCGCTTCAATCTGAAACTAACTTATAGAAATCTGAATATTAAAGACAGCTCATTGACAAACAAAAAACCAGAAGATAATCTGCTTTCCCGCTTTGAACATAAAATGCATTTATTAAAAAACTTCCTTTCGACTTCTACCTTTTATGAACTGGGTTCAGGACTGGAAGCTGAAAAAGAATTCAACTATATTGAAGTGCCCGGAGGTCAGGGGGTATACACCTGGTCGGATTACAACAACAATGACATTAAAGAATTAAACGAATTCGAAAAAGCCAATTTCTCCGATGAAGCAAATTACATAAGAATCTTCAGACCTTCGGGCAATTATTACAAAACTCATACAAATGAATTCAATCAGCTTATTAATCTGAAACCTGCCAAAATTTTAAAGAAGAAACATTTTCCTGGCAAATTCCTCAGTCGTTTCTCAAACCAGTTTGCTTACAGAATAAAATATAAAAAAGAGAAAGGAAAACTTACAGACAATTTAAATCCTTTTGGATACAATTTAAATGACCCAAGAATAATCTCTCAGAACTCTAATTTTAGAAATACATTGTCTTTTAATAAGTTAAATCAAACTCTCCACATTGATTATACCTATCTGGAGGCGAATAACAAATCGCTGTTAATGAATGGTACAGAGATAAAAAAGCAGAAACAAAATAAAACACAAGCCATGTGGAATATCTCAGAGACGTTTGGATTAATCAATGATCTCAGTTTTAAGACAGAAAAATACAACTCAGAATACTTTCAAAACAAAAACTATAAACTCGACATCTTATCCAACCGGTTCACCATACGATACAGTCCTTTTTCAAATATCAGGATGAATCTTCATTATGAATATGCAGACAAAAAAAAACGCTCAGGTCCGGAAAAAGCCAAAATGCATAAAATAAAAACCAATCTTTTTTACAGTAAACTAAAAAACTTCAGCATGCAGGTCAATGCAGGGTTTATCTATTTTAAGTATGCGGAAGAAGCCAATACAGCCATCGCCTACCAAATACTTAAAGGATTAAAACCAGGGAAAAACGGAACCTGGGAATTGTCTTTCCAAAAAGGATTGTATAAAAACCTTGATCTGAAAATAAATTACCAGGGAAGAATATCTGAAAACAACAAAGCCATACATACAGGACAGGTCGAGCTACGGGCTAACTTTTAATCCAGTCCCTTCTGAATGGTTTCCCGAATATCCCGTGCGATCTCATTATAAGAAGCGGCCCTGCTTTCTTTATCAACCGGTGGATGTATTTGCACAGTCACTCTCCCTTTTTTTAGCTTGCCTTCTTTCTCCAGTAATGGATATGTGCCGTTTACCGAGACAGGTAGAATCACCAGACCAGAACCAAT
>CAZWHH010000443.1:0-2436 GCA_964633615.1 uncultured Bacteroidales bacterium
AAATAAAATTTTTATTTCCGCGGGAGTAACATCTGTTAGTTTTAAATATACTAATGTGACCTTTGGCATTGGTTGGGCTTTTTAAATTGTGATATAACCTTGTTTATTAAAGAGAAACAATAATATTAAAATAAATAACTACTATGAAGAAAGCGATATTTTTTTTATTTATATTTTTGACTGTCCTGATTTTTTGGTATGGATGTGAAACAGATATTGAAAATCCTCCTGAAAATCAAACAAATAAAATAACTATTAATCAATTGGCAATAGAGTCAATTAGTTATTATTCAGCAAAGATTAACTATAATACTTCAAATTTGGAATGTAATAATAATCAATCCTATGGGCTCTGTTACAATGAAACTGGTACCCCAACTCCCTCTGACCATACTGTTTTATTAAATGATTCTTCCGGAGTTAAAACGGTAGATAATTTATTATCCGATACAGAATACTACATCCGTTTGTATGTTAAATTTTCCGATGCGGTTTTGTATAGTGATGAGCTCGTTTTTAATACCTTAGTCACTGGTAAACCAACTGTGAATACCCATGATGTGACTCATATTGATGAAAATTCTGCTTCTTCTGGTGGATATATAAGAGCAAGTGGAGGCTTTCCTATTACTGCACGAGGTGTATGTTGGAGTAATTCTCCTAATCCGACTGTCAATGATAATAATACAAGTGATGGGAGTGGACTGGGAAAATTTGACAGTGAAATAGCAGGTTTGAAACAGGGATCTACTTATTATCTTAGAGCTTATGCAACAAATAGCGAAGGAACAGCTTATGGTGTTGAACGAAGTTTTGTGGCAATGGTTTATATGAGCAGTTCTTTTACAGATTATCGTGATGAACAAAAGTATGACTGGGTGAGAATAGGCAATCAGGTTTGGATGGCAGAGAATCTGAATTATGACCAGAATTCCTATGGAAATGACTGGTGTTATGATAATAGCTCTTCAAAATGTGATACTTACGGACGTTTATACGATTGGGATGCAGTAATGCAGGGTGCAAACAGTAGTGGCAGCAATCCCAGTGGCGTGCAGGGTGTTTGTCCTGACGACTGGCATGTACCTAGCGACGAGGAGTGGAAAGAGCTTGAAATGTATATGGGAATGAGTCAGTCCGCAGCTAATAATATCGAGTATAGAGGAACCAATGAGGGAAGTAAACTGGCAGGGAACGCTTCTTCATGGAATTCAGGAGATTTAATAAGTGATTCGGAATTTGGCACTTCAGGTTTTATAGCTCTCCCGGGTGGCACCCGTAACAAGGCTGATTTTTTCGACGATGGACACAGCGGCTACTGGTGGTCTTCTAAAGAGTACTCGTCCTCCCATGCCTGGATACGTTCACTGAACTACAATCAAACTCTTGTACGGCGGGCCGACAACGAGAAGGTTTGGGGTCTTTCCGTTCGTTGTGTCAGGGATAATTGATTTATTTGATTTACCCTGTTAAATAAGGCGTATCCTTCCGCAAAGCCGATTTCAAAGGGTGAATTTGTCTATTTAACCATATTCAACCCCGTGGGTTAATGGGAGAATTCAACCGCCTTTTGAAATTAAATTAAACCCACGGGGTTAAGCAGAAAAAAGCCGGTGTGTCTCAAATATACGCTGATTCTGAGAACATTACCCGGTAATCTTTTTATTAATTATCTCTGCCTCTGCAAACCCTTCCAAATAGCGCTTCAGGCTTTCAAGGTAAAACTCCAGGTTTTCCTGCCCGCTGAACGAAACAATATTCATATTCAGCCACCTGGTTTCAGGAGTGATTTGAACGCGTTCCGAGTCGCTGGTCGGACTGCCGAATGCTCCCCCTGAATCGGAGAAAACAGGAAGGTTTTCAATGTTTAACGTCCCACGCCCTATTCCCTGGTAAGGTTCGTCTTTTTTTCCAATTCGAAAATTGATCGGGTTGTGGACTTTTTCCAGGTCAAACGCACATATCGGGAAACCGCTTTCAATGGATACCAGGTTGTTGATTTCCACTATATTGTTGACAAAGTACATTCCTTTACCCTTCAGAATTCTTCTCAGCAGGGCTTCGGAGGCCAGCCGGTAACGTGCCGGGTCTTTGCCGAAGGCTTTGTAAGCTTTTCGACCCTGTTTTATGGGAGGGAGCTGGGAAACATCCTCTATTTTAAGCCTTTTATTTATTTTTTCGGCGGTGCTGGAGAGCAATTCTTTCAGTTTTTCCGGTGATTCTGTAACAGTAACCCTGGCTGTGATGGAGCCAAGTGCTGTCTGAGGCCATTTTTGCCTGATTTCTTCCGATATGTTGATGGTAGGTTGCATACTGCAAAGTTAGCAGATCGATTCATTTTCCGGATGATGTTCCCGGAATTTTTTTATTGTAGATTCACTGGAAACATTTGCATAACAGTATTTGCAAAGATGGGGACAGGTATTGTACTGCCCG
>CAZWHH010000444.1:0-2435 GCA_964633615.1 uncultured Bacteroidales bacterium
GAAGTTAAGCCTGCCAGCGCCGATGGTACTACGTGAAGTGGAAGAGTAGGTCATCGCCGACTTTTTAAAATCCCGTTGCTCTTTTGTAACGGGATTTTTTTATTTTTACAATCTTATGAGACAAATTGCTGTAATTTTATTCATTTTATTGCTGGCGCCGGTAATTTCTTTGGCTCAAAAAAAACTTCCGGCTAAAACTGATGTAAAAAAGGATACTCTTCCGCCTGGAAATATTGTACATGCCTGGAAAGTGGATGATTTTAATCATCAGGATTCTGTATTGATTGATACCCTTTGGTATAATAAACACAAATTTAATCCATGGATTGGAAATAATTACCTGACTAGCTATGGAACCCCACTCCGGCATAATCTCTTAAACGAGCGTCAGAAAACAGAATTCCTTTTTAATAATCCTTTTGGCCATGTATTAAAAAATCACCAAAACAGATTTTTTTATAATACCAAAAGTCCTTTTACTTATTTGATTTATAATACGGGTGGAAGTAAAGACAGCCAGGTGAATCTGGATATTTTACATACACAGAACATCAATGAATATCTGAATTTTGGAATTGACGCTGATATTATTTCTTCAAAACGTTTTTTTGAAGAGGATAAATCTTTAAAATCTCATTATTTAACCTTCTTTTCAAGTTACAATAAAGAAAATCTTAATATTTACTTTAGTTATAATACCAATAAGATTGAATATGATGAAATTGGAGGAATAGAGTCAACAGAGCTTTTTGAGGACAGCAGTGATTATACTGTTACAGGAAGATTAAACAATGCTCAGACTTTGTTAAATACAAAAGATATAAAATTATCCACCGAACTATTTTTATTTGGAAAATATGAGAATGTGCCTGATTCATTATATGATAAAAACCTTAATGATTCACTCACTCACTCTCAGTTAGATACCACTCAAATAAATAATATAAATGATAAACAGCTGAGCGTTCTTTATGACCTCGGGTATGTAACGAACGAGAAAAAATATTCCGATGAGAATCCCACTCACTCTTTTTATTCTGATTATGCCATATTAAGAGATAGTAATAATACAGCAGATGTGGCTTATAGGAAAGAATTAACAAATCACTTCAGGATCTTATATAAAGATTCCCTTAAATATTTGAAAGCCGGATTGAAGCATGAATTTGTTCAGTATTCATTTTTAAAGGATTATAAGATTGGAGATAGTACGATTAACTATTCCCGTTCAGATTTGAAATATAAAGCTTATAATAATTTTATCCTGAATATGGGAATCAGATTTAAATTTTCTTCTCAATTAGCATTGAAGGGATATGGAAATTATCATTTAGCCGGCTTCTCAGCATTTGATTATTTAGCGGGCATGACTATTCACTGGGAAAATAATCATCAATCTATGTATGGCAAATTAGAAGTAAGCAATGATGAACCTCATTTTTTCTATCAAACTTATCATTCTAATTACTTAAAATGGGATCATGATCTGGATAAAATTCAACATTTTTCTTCAGAAATAGGTTATATGAACAAAAAAATGGGGCTTAATATTACAGTCCAACCTGAAATGTATAATAATTATGTTTATCTGGATTCTGAATTACAGCCCAAACAATACCCCCAATCATTGCAGTTACTCTCTGCGCAAATAAGGAAGGATTTTCATCTTGGTGAATTTACTTTAAATAATAAAATTAATTTTCAATACAGCAGTCATAGGGAGGTATTAAATGTTCCTGAGTATTATTTATACCATGAATTTAAATTCAGACATATCTTTAAATTCAAGAGTACAGGAGGGAAGCTGTATAGTCAGCTTGGTTTTTCTGTGTATTATTATCCTGAATATTATGCTGATTCATATATGCCTTCTTTAAATTTGTTTTATAATCAAAAACAGGAAAAAATAGGAGGGAAAGTTATCTTGAATGCTTTTCTTAATTTAAAAATAAAAAGAACTGCTTTTTACCTGAAATATTATCATTTGAATGGACTTTGGGAACCCAGGGAATACTATACTTCACCACTCTATCCTATGTCTTCCGGGATGTTAAAATTTGGAATAACTTGGTCTTTTTACAATTAATTTTATATCTTCAAATTTGAAACGAACACGTTAAAATTCATACTTAAATTTAAACTTCTCATTTTGATAAAAAGGCAAACACTTTTCAGAATCTTAAATTATGTATTTATTGGTTTAGCTGTGCTGTCGTGTGGGAAATCAGGTCCGGAGGAAGGAGTGTCACGCCTAAAAGAGATTAGGAACCGTGGGCAATTGATTGCTGTTACGGATTATAATTCCACTAATTATTTTATTTACAGAGGAAAACCCATGGGGTATCAATATGATTTGTTGAAAAAGCTAGCCAATGAGATAGGGGTTGAACTCAGAATAAAAGTTAATAAGGATCTTGATGAATCATTTAATTTGC
>CAZWHH010000445.1:0-2430 GCA_964633615.1 uncultured Bacteroidales bacterium
ATACATTTGCTCTGCCATCCCAATCATTTTGATAATCATTGTTTGAATATACAAGGGTTCCCCATCTGTTATATATTTTTAACGAAAGATCATCATATTCTTCCAATCTTAAGATTGTGAATTGGTCATTGTATCCATCATTATTTGGGGAGAAGGCTTCAGGAACAAATGATTCAATCTCATTGTTATCAAGATTAACCAAAAATATACTCTCAATGGGTACTCCATCATAAAGAGTATCTTCACTTGAAGTGGTAAAATCTACCTGGTATTCAATATCACCATCTATTTCATTATCGTTAACCCCTGTAACGATTATTTCCTTTTCCGTATTCCAATCAGAAGCGTCAAACACAACCTGGCTGGTGTTAACAACTCCTTCTGTCCGATCAGAAGATTCAATATCAATCAAAACATCGGCATAAGGTTGAGAGGATAGGACCAACCCAAATTTTGACTGATCTCCCTTTTCACTTGTTGTGTTATTATCATGCAATATGACTTCTATACCCGTTTCATCATTGTCTTTATTTACTACATCTACATTGCTTACGGTAAGATCACTATAAACAGGGTCTGAACTAATAGCGTTGGCAGTCAATATTTTATATTCTACATTGCCATCTTTTATGTCGTCATCGACCCCTGTTATTGTCACATTGTTTTGTCTGTCCCAATTCAAAGGAGTAAATGTAACCTGAGATTCTGCGAGTGTTCCTTCAGTGAGATCACTGGAAGAAAATTGAATGATCACATCAGCTGTTGGGGCCGTCTTCAACACCATGTTAAAGTGCGCAGTTGTTTTGTTTTCTGATGTACTGTCATCTACTTCAGAGACTTCAACTTCCGGAAGTGGGCCCGGAATATCCAGCACTCCAATGGCCAGATGAGCGATATCATAATCCCCATCTATATCAGTCAGCTCATATATCAGAGTATCCTGTCCCACAAACCAATTATGAGGGGTATAGGTTAAAGTAAAATCATCATTTATAGCAACGTCACCATAAACCGGCTCATGAGCGATGGTTAAAGCACCCATTCCGTCATCCAGCCCATGATCATTTCCTAATACATCAACCGTTACGGCTGTATTCATTTTTGTGTAAATTTTATCATTTACTGCTACAGGCACCGTGTTATTCTCTCTGACATGTATTTTTACTATGGCTGAATCACATTCGTCATCGCAGTCGGTTACTTTGTATTCAAAATAATCATAACCCAGAAAATCCTTATCAGGGGAGTATGTTATTGTTTTATCGGCGTTAATCGAAATGATTCCGTTATCCGGGTTACTGTTATTGGTTACTGTCAGTGGTGTATCATTCAAACCCACATCATTTCTGAGAACATTTATTTTAACAGCCTCATTCATACTTGTTCCGGTAGAATCATCTCTTGCCTCGGGTTGATAATTTGGAATTTCTTCAATTGTAACGGAAACGGAAGCGATGTCAAAATCGCCATCTACGTCTTCAACCAGGTACTCAAATTCATCTGCACCGGTATACCATTGATAAGGTTTATATATCACGGTATTGTATGGGGTTATAGCTAATTCACCGTTCACGGCTTCTGAAAAGATGCTAATCCCTCCGATTCCATCTTGCAGCAAACTATCATTTTTCAGTACATGGATCTCCACTTCATGATTCATTAGCGTTTGTGCGCTATCATCAACAGCTACAGGAACAAGATTATCTTCTTTAACATTGATAATTAGTCTGGCTGTATCAGAATCATCGTCAGCATCAAACACAGCATATTGTAGTGTATCTTTACCTAAATAATTGTCATCGGGCTGATAAGTGACAATATTGGTACTTTGATTGACAGCAGCAGTTCCATTATCGGGATTGGCAATAACCCAGACATTAACAGGTACATCTTCCAGTCCTGTATCGTTAATCAGCACATCCACATCAACAGATTCATTCATATTAGTAGCCCGGAAATCATCGTTGGCCTCAGGGATATAATTTGGTATCGTATCAATAGTTACCTTGACAAATGCTGTATCCCAATCTCCGTCTATGTCATCTATCTTGTAAATAAACTCATCGGTGCCTGTATAATCTTCGGCGGGAGTGTATCGCACCGTATTGTCTGGTCTTACCAAAGTTCTCCCATGAGACGGAATCTCAAAAATACTTACTTGTCCCACACCATCATCCAGCAATGAATCATTCCGCAGCACATTAATATTTACTCTTTGATTCATAATCGTGTATGCACTATCTGCCATAGCAATGGGGTTGATATTATTTTTCCTTACTTCAATAATCACTTTGGCCTCATCGCTTTGATTGTCATGGTCTGTAATTCGGTATTCAAATTCATCACGACCCAGGTAATCGGTATCAGGCGTATATGTAATTGTACTGTCCTCGTTTATCTGTATGCTTCCGTGTGCCGGATCAGAAACTT
>CAZWHH010000446.1:0-2426 GCA_964633615.1 uncultured Bacteroidales bacterium
AGAATAAATGATAGTTATTCCATGATTTTTGTACATTTTGGGCAACAGTGGGCGAAATAAACAGGCCAGGGGCCTTGGTTAGCCCAGCGTAGCGAGTCGCTACGCTGAACGGTGTTCCCCGGGACAGTGCCAAAACAATGGTCCGCCGGCATCTTTCCGGGAAGACTGCCCAACTGAGGGATAGAGTTAATTCTGTAGATAAATATGGTACTGCGAACTAAACCGGGCAATAGCGGACGGTTGCGCCAGTGGGGGCTGTAGAGGAAAACCCAGACCTAACAGGTTTTGGCAACCTGTCAGGTCTCTAACTTCCCGGGAGTTCTGAAAATATTATCGCAGCAAGGTTACATTTCCCATCTTTTCGAATGTTTCTCCATTGCTGAATTTTCCTTCAGCTTTCCAGATATAAACATCCTGCGGCATGAGTTTTCCGTTATAATATCCATCCCAGCCAATCTTAAAATCATTGCTCTTAAATAATTGCTCGCCCCACTTATTATAGATGTATAATTTATAGTCTATAATTCCCTTGCCAACCGGGTGGAAAATATCATTCGACAGATCATTCTCTTTCCACTCTCCATTGCTGGGTCCACTCCTGCTTGGGGTAAAGGCATCGGGAAACTCTATTTCCCCCTGCCCTACCACTTCAACTATATCATTCTTCACCAGGGTATCCTTACAGCCTTTGATGCTTTCAATTTCCAGCCTGACATCATAAATTCCCTCTTCCCTGTAAAGATAAACAGGATCTTGCTGGTTAGAGGTGCCTCCATCGCCAAAACTCCATGTGTAATAATCCTCAAATTTAGAAAGATTATAACAATGAATCTCCTGATCAGGAAGCATTACCAAATGAGGCTCCACGGTAAAATCGGCTATTGGTTTTGGATGTACTCTGATAGTATTATAGGCATAATCCTCTCCGCCTTCCCCTTCGATGGTTAATTTGACATAGTAAGTTCCTGCCTCTGTGAAAGTGTGGACAGGATCCTCTTCATTGGAAACAGGAGACCCGTCATCAAAATTCCAGTAATAATCTTCTGCATAATAGGAATTGTCGGTAAATTCAATTCTAAGGGGCTGACAACCTTCAGGTGAGGGACTCATTTGAAACGCGGCCTGTGGCTCGGGTGGAATAATAGAAATATTGTGTGAAACAGAATCCCGGCAATTTGGACTCACTGCAGCAAGGGATATTTCGTACTCGCCCCAGTCATCGTAGGTATGCGCCCCGGGTTGCTCTCCGCTATAGTTAGTCTCATCTCCAAAGTCCCAGGTATAACTCCACGGACCTGGGTTGGTGTTGTTATCCAGGCTCACTGTGGCATCAGGGTATATCTGAAGTGTGGGTGTTACTGCAAAAGCGGCTGTTGGAGAAGGGTAAACAGTAATCGTATGGTCCATTGAATCTACACAATCAAAATCAGAAGTAGCCTTTAAGGAAACAATATAATCTTTATTGGTCTGTGTCGTATTTTCGAAACGATTCACCGGATTCTGCAAATTAGAAGTTACTCCATCTTTAAAATCCCAGAAATAATAATTGGCATTTTCTGAAGAATCAACAAACTGAACGCTAAAGGGATGACAACCAGCCCAGTTACCACCGACCACATCAAATTCTGCTTCCACACGTGGATAAACACTCAATTGCAATTGTGTGCTGTCCACACAATTATTAGTGGTTTCTGTTATAAGTTTTAAAGTGAAATTTTCAACATTACTTGTTGTATTATCATAACTGTGATTTACAGTAACCGGATTGTTATAATTTTCCACATCCCCGTCACCAAAATGCCATTCATAGGAATCTGCCCCGGTACTGGTATTGTTGGCAGTTATATCAAGCGGCGGACAAGATTCTGTCTGGTTAATATCTATCTGTGCCTTGGGATTGTGATACACATCAATTGTTCTTGTGGTTGTATCCGCACAATAATAATCAGAAACTGCGATCAGCTCCACTGTATAAGTACTGTCTCCTGTATTGCTGAAATTATAAAAGGTATGATCAGGTTCTTCCAGATTTGAAGACCCGCCATCACCAAAGTTCCAGGTATAATTCGGAGGATCTGTAATGGTGGTATTGTTATTAAAATGAACAGATACCGGATGACATCCTTGAGTTATGGTTGGTGTAAAGTCAGCAATTACCTGTGGGTAAACAGTAATATTTCTGCGCAAAGTATCTATACAGTTATTATTATTTTTTACGACAAGTGTAAGTGTATATGTAACCGGGTTTGTAGTTGTATTCTGATAAGTATGCGTGAATGTCCCGGTAACATTTGCTGAATCTACTGAAGTGTAATCATCATCCCAATACCATTCATAACTATCTACGCCACCCGAAGAATATTCATCTATCGTAATGGTATAAGGAGCGCATCCTACAGGGTTGGATACTGAAAAATCGGCTTTAA
>CAZWHH010000447.1:0-2425 GCA_964633615.1 uncultured Bacteroidales bacterium
TCAGCTCGCAGTATTAATATACAGCTTCGCTTCGCCGCCTTGTATCTGATGCACTCCAGACTTTTTCAGCAAACCCTAATTTAATAAATTTGATCTATGAAGATAGCTTATATTTCTACATACCCTCCCAAAAGATGCGGGATTGGTACTTTTACAAATAACCTTCTTAATGCAGTGTTTTCTAATACTGAGCAAAAAAAGGTAGATGATCATGCTTTTGTTGTTGCCCTGAATGAGGAAGATAAGGAGTTTGAATACCCGGAGGAGGTGAAATACACCATAAGGACCAATCACCAGAAAGATTATATCAAAGCAGCTCGTTTTATCAACTTCAGCGGGGCCGATGTGGTTGTCCTTCAGCATGAATTCGGTATTTTTGGCGGGGAGATGGGAGTCTACATTTTGCCCCTGCTGCATCGCTTGACCGTGCCGCTGGTTACGGTTTGTCATACAGTACTTAAGAATCCTTCTTATATTCAGCAGGCGATTGTTTCGGAGATAGGCAAACGATCTTCGCGCATCATAGTGATGAGCCACCTGGCTGTTGATTTCCTGAAAAATATTTACAACATACCCCATCGTAAACTGGAAATTATTGAACACGGTACGCCGGTGTTTAAGCCGAATGTACAAAATTCATTAAAGAAAGCTTATAACCTAAAAGACCGGACCGTTTTGTTAACTTTTGGTTTATTAGGAAGAAACAAGGGCATTGAAACGGTACTGCATGCATTGCCTGAAGTAGTAAAAGATCACCCCGGGATACTTTACATTATCCTTGGAACAACACATCCTGCTGTGCTTCGCTTATCAGGAGAAGAATACAAGGAGTACCTGAAAATGCTGGTAAAGAAATACGGGCTGGAAAATAATGTATTTTTTTACGATAAGTTCGTATCGGAGGAAACCCTGGTAGATTACCTGAGCATGGCAGATATTTACATTACCCCTTATCTTGCAAAAGAGCAAATTACCAGTGGAACACTTTCTTATGCTGTGGGCGCGGGTTCTTGTGTTTTGTCTACTCCCTACTGGCATGCTGAAGAATTATTGGCCAAAGGGAGAGGAATTCTTTTTGATTTTAAGGATTATGAACAGCTTTCTGTTATTATATCAGATCTGTTGGACAACCCTTCCAAATTAGAAAAGATAAGGAAGAAAGCTTTTGATTATGGGAAAAAACTTATCTGGCCGAAAAATGGGAAAGTGTATTTTGAATTGTATAAGAAGGTGCATGCCAAAGCATTGCCTGCTGCTACCTCCACCCCTCCTGAAATTGATCTGACCTTAATGCCTAAGTTTAATTTGACTCATATATACCGACTGACAGATGATGTAGGCATTGTTCAGAATGCCTTGTATGGCATACCGAATCTAAAACATGGCTATAACCTTAATGATAATTCGCGAGCTGTGTTAATGGCTGCAATGGTTTACAAACAATATAAGGACAAAAAAGTGCTGGGTTTGCTTTCCAAATACCTGAGCTATATTCATTATATGCAAAACAAAGACGGTTCTTTCCAGAATGGTTTAAGTTTCGACCGGACCCGCCAGGATGAAAAGGGAACAGAGGATTCTTTCGGACGCACAATCTGGGCTTTGGGATTTTTAGTGAGGAATAAACCTTTCGACTCTTATAAACAGGTGGCTAAACGCATATTTGATAGTTCAGTAAAAAAATTTGAAGAATTGAATTCTTTACGCGGAATAGCCTCCACTATAGTTGGTATTACATTCTTTTTGCAGGAATACCCGGAGAAAGAACAATTATTTCATGTGTTGAGGAAGTTGACAAAAAAACTGACAGATGCATATGAAGCTCACAAAGAGAAGGATTGGGAATGGTTTGAAGAGACCATGACCTATGATAACGGGATATTGCCCCTGGCGCTTCTTTTATCTTTTGAAGCATCAGAGGATGAATATGTTTTAAAAGTGGCAAGAGAAAGCATCAATTTTCTGATCAGGGTGACACTTTCCGGTGATTATTTTGCTCCTGTTGGCAACAAGGACTGGTACCCAAAAGGAGGTGAAGCATCATCTTATAATCAACAATCTGCTGAAGCCATGAGTATGGTACACCTGTTTTATCATGGTTTTCGCATATTTAAAGACAAAAGTTACCTGCCTTTGTTGTTTAAATGTTACATGTGGTACCTGGGCGACAATGTTTTTCATATTCCCCTCTATGAGCATGAAACAGGAGGTTGTTATGATGGACTTATTTACAAAGGGGTGAATAAAAATGAAGGAGCAGAAAGCACCCTCTCATACTTAATCTCTCATATCACAGTGCTTCAGGCACATGAACTGGAACATGTTGATTTTAATGTGCATAAATAGGGTTTGCTGAAAAACACAAAATAAACTTATAATGAGTGCTATACATATATTTATTATTTGCAAAGTGCAAGGTTTTTTA